>JBKJXT010000318.1:0-13114 GCA_046716205.1 Actinomycetota bacterium | reverse complement strand
TCGGTAGGCGGGTGCCCGGGGCGCGGTGCGTGCTGTAGGGCGCCGGAGACCTGCGCTGCGATGCGGGCCGTTACATCTCCGCCCAGACGCCCGCGCGCTATCAGGATCTCGCGCAGGGTCTGACCGTCGATGAACTCCATCGCCATGTACGGGGAGCCCTCGGTATAGCCGAAGTCGTACACGGCGACGATGTTGGGATGCGAGAGGCGCGCGGCGTTGGTCGCTTCGGTCTTGAACTTGGCGACGAACTCCGGGTCGTCACCGCCGGCTTTGAGGACCTTCAGCGCGACGACGCGATCCAGAACCGTGTCCCGCGCGCGATAGACCGAGCCCATGCCGCCAGAGGCGATGAGTCCGGTGATCTCGTAGCGGTCGCCGACGAGCCCGGCGATGAGCCGGTCGGGGGATGCGCTCATACCGTGAGTCAGTCTACGCGCGCATCCGCGGGGCACCGGTCAACCTGGAATCGGCAGGCCCGCGTATCCTACGGCCGTGGCCGACGACGCAGCGCTGCAGAAGGACCTGCTGGACCTAGGGTTCCGCGTCGCCCAGGATCGCGGGTACGGCAACGTCGCGTTCGTGATGCAGGCGACCCCGTTCCTGTCCTACTCCGTGCACTGGAGCCAGAGCGAAGGCTCGCTGCTGTTCACGTGGGAGTTCGCGATCGGGGAATTCATGAGCGCCAACGGGCTGCAGATCGGCGCGAACGAGGAGCTGAACCAGTTCCTGTTCCCGAAGTTCGATTCCCGCGGACCGCTGGACATCGCGTGGGTCGTGTCCGAGATGGATCGCGCTGAGCAGATCCTGGGATCGCTGAACCTACTGGCCGGCTGATGGACGTGCCCGACGACCGCAACGTGGAGGTCCTTCACCGTCGTTCCCCGGCGCTGCTCGCGTTCCTCTGGGGCTTGGATGCCCTCGCCTGGATGGCGGTCTTCTTCCGCGTTCCTGGGCGCGCCGGCGCGCCGGTGTTCGTCGCGACCGTGATCGCGCTCGTCGTCGCTTCTGCTTTCTTCCTCGTCTGGCAGGTCTTCTTCGATGACTGGGTGGCCGTGGGAGACGCCGGGCTATGGACATCGCGTTTGGGTCGATGGCGTGCGTGGCCGTGGGGGCAGCTCGGAAGCGTCACCTTCGTGGCGCGGGGCATTCGCCCCGGACTGTTCGTCACACCGAAGGATGTTCCAGGTGATCCGGCGTGCATCGGCCAGCCGTTCGTCAATCATCGCAAGCTCGAGCGATTCAACGACCGGATGCGCGGTTGCTGCCTCGCGAACGGGATCCCATACAAGGCCGGAGTCCTGTGGCCGGTGAGATGAGGCGCGCGAGCCCGGCGCGCTAGGATGGTGACCGCATGACGGGGAGCTTGGGCAACCGGGCTGAGAGGCTGCCACACCGCGGCGGCGACCCGCAGACCTGAACGGGATAATGCCCGCGGAGGGACCACGATGAGCGACACTCTCACCATCGCCGGTCGCGCGTTCGCGTCGCGCCTGCTGACCGGCACCGGCAAGTTCTCCAGCGGCGAGGTCATGCGCGAGGCCTTGCTGGCCAGCGGCTCGGAGATCGTGACGGTCGCGTTGCGCCGCGTCGATCTCGACGCCAGCGGTGGGCCGGACATCTTGGACTTCATCGATCGCGACCGCGTCCTGCTGCTGCCCAACACCTCCGGCGCGATCGACGCCGACGAGGCTGTGCGGCTCGCGCGCCTGGCGCGCACGATGGGATTGCCGACCTGGGTCAAGCTCGAGGTGACACCCGATCCGCGTTACCTGTTGCCCGACCCGGTCGAGACGTTGCGCGCCGCGGAGATACTCGTGGCCGACGGGTTCACCGTCCTTCCGTACTGCGGCGCCGATCCGGTGCTGTGCAAGCGGCTCGAGGAGGCAGGCTGCGCGACCGTGATGCCGCTGGGCTCGTGGATCGGCTCGAACCAAGGGCTACGAACGCGCGATGCGATCGGCATCATCGTCGAGCAGGCGCGCATCCCGGTCGTCGTCGATGCGGGTCTCGGCGCGCCATCGCACGCGGCCGCCGCGATGGAGATGGGTGTCGACGCGGTGCTGGTGAACACCGCGATCGCGGTCGCTCGCGATCCGGTCGTCATGGCCCGCGCGTTCGCCGCAGCCGTTCAGGCTGGGCGCGACGCCTACGTTTCGGGGCTCGCGCCGGTGCGCACCGAGGCGCAGGCATCCTCGCCACTCACCGGATTCCTGGATCCCGTCGCGCCGTGAGCTTCCTCGACGTCCTGTCTGCGACACCCGTCGCCGAGCTCGCGCGGTTCTCGTTGGAGTCGACGCGCTCCGACGTCGACCGTGCGCTCGCGAAGGCGCCCGGCGCGCGCGATCTCTCCGACTTCGCGGCGTTGATCGGGCCGTCGGCCGACAAGGACCTCGAGCCGGTCGCGCGCGCCTCGCACGATCTCACGCTTCGGCGGTTCGGGCGCACGGTGCACATGTACGCACCGCTGTACCTCTCAAACGAATGTCTGACGACGTGCACCTACTGCGGGTTCGCGAAGGACCTGCCGATCGCACGCAAGACGCTCACGCTGGCGCAGACCTCGGCGGACGCGCAGGTGCTGCACGACGCGGGCTACCGGCACGTGTTGCTGTTGACCGGTGAGCATCAGCGCAACACCGGCGTCGATTTCCTCTGCGAGCGCATCGAGGCCCTCCGAGGATCGTTCCCGCAGATCTCTCTGGAGGTGCAGGTCTGGAACGAGCAGGAGTATCGGCGTCTGGCGGCCGCCGGGTGCGACGGCGTCGTGATCTACCAAGAAACCTACGATCGCGCGTCCTACGCGCGGTTCCACCTGGGCGGCAAGAAGCGCGACTACGACTGGCGCTTGGAGGGGCCCGATCGGGCGGCGCGCGCCGGGATCCGGCGGCTCGGCATCGGCGCGCTGCTGGGACTGCACGAGCCCTGGCGTGAGGACGCCATCGCGGTGGCCGCGCACGCGCTGTACCTGCTGAAGACCGCGTGGCGCTCCGAACTCTCGGTGTCGATCCCGCGCATCCGCCCGTCGGCGAGCGGGTACTCGCCCGAGCATCCCGTCACCGATCGCGAGCTCGCCCAACTCGTATGCGCATACCGTTTGTTGCTGCCCGACGTCGGCGTGGTGATGTCCTCGCGCGAGGCCGCGGGGTTCCGCGACCGGCTGGTGCCGCTGGGCGTCACCCACACCAGCGCGGGCTCGCACACCGAGCCGGGCGGCTACACCGACCCAGACGACGCGACCGGGCAGTTCGAGGTCAACGACACGCGCGCGCCGGCCGAGGTCGCAGCGGCGTTGCGCGCGCTGGGCTACGAGCCGGTCTGGAAAGACTGGGACGGCGCGATGCGTCTGGCCGAACGGAGCGCGACCTTCGCGTGAGCACGATCACCGCGAACGGGAAGGCGCGCACGGTGACCGACGGCGCGACGATCGCCTCGCTGCTGGCAGAGCTGGGGTGGAAGCCGGAGTGGGTCGTCGTCGAATACAACGGCGATCCGCTGGAGCGCAACCGCTATGACGCCGTCGGGTTGCGCGACGGCGACAAGCTCGAGATCGTGCGCGCCGTCGCCGGGGGCGCGCGGTGAACGGGGCGCAGCGGCGCGCCCGGCTAAAGGACGCGCGTCTGTATCTCTGCACGCCGATACGTGACGACCTGGCCGCGTTCCTCAACGATGTGCTGGACGCCGGCGTCGACGTCGTGCAGCTGCGCGACAAGCATGCGGACGCGCACACCCTTCTTCGAGCGGCCGAGGTCTTCCGCGAGACCGCGGACCGCCACGCCGCACTGTTCGTGATGAACGACCGCGCCGATCTCGCCCTCGCGTGCGGTGCCGATGGCGTGCACGTGGGGCAGGACGATCTTCCGCCGGACATCGTTCGCGACCTCGTCGGCGAGGATCTGCTCGTCGGGTTCTCGACGCATTCCGAGGAGCAGCTCGAGCGCGCGAACGAACAGCCTGCCGACTACTTCGGCGTTGGACCCGTGCACGCAACCCCGACCAAGCCGGGCCGGGAAGGAACCGGGCTGGAGCTCGTCCGTGTGGCAGCTCGCATCGCGAAGGTCCCGTGGTTCGTGACCGGTGGGATGGATGCGATGACGCTCCCGGCGGCGATGGATGCCGGATGCACGCGTGCGGTGGTGGTACGCGCGATCACCGAGGCGGGCGATCCGGCCACGGCCGCTGCCAAGATCGCGCAGATCCTCAACGGTTAAACTCCCGCAGCGGAGGGATGGTCATGCAGGTATTGGACGAGCTCTCGCCGCGCTACGCGGCGATCGAGACGAACGCCGGACGTGCGTTCTTCGCGTACACGCCCCACGGTGTCGTGATGCTATCGACGGGGATGGCCGAGCGCCGGTTCGTTGAGGAGGCGACCGATCTGCTGCTTCGCCGCCCCGTCCGCCGCGATCCGCCCGCCGCCTTCGTCCGTACGGTGCGCTCGTGCATCGAGCGGTGCGACGGCAGCGCCGTTGACTGGTCTCGGATGCCGCCTTTCCAGCGCCGCGTGCTGCAGGAGACGGCGCGCATCCCCTACGGCACCGTGCGTTCCTACGGCGACGTCGCCGACCTCATCGGCGCGCCGCGCGCGCAGCGCGCCGTCGGCACCGCGCTGGCGCGCAATCCGGTGCCGTTGCTGGTGCCGTGCCACCGCGTCGTGCGCGGGGACGGGACGCTCGGCAACTACGGGATGGGCGGCACGGAACGCAAACGAGCGCTGTTGGCGGCCGAGGGATATACCCTCGGCTGAGCCGCCCTCAGCCGCACCAGCTCGCGCCGGTGTCGAGGGGTCGGCGGAACGACAAGATGTCGACGCGATCCGCCGCATCGAACCTGTCTCCGAACATCAGCGTCGCGTTGCCGGCCGTCGCGCATCGCAGCGAGACCTCCACCGTGCCGCTGCGGTCGCTGCGCGCCGGTAGCGCTCCGACGCGCAAGCCGCCCGTGGGGAAGAACCCGAGGCCACGCAGCGACGTGGTCGTTGCAGGTCGACCCTCGCACTCGTCCCACAACGTGAACGAGTAGGCGACGTCGGTGGCCGAGCGCCACGGCGGCTCCGGGGTCCAGGTGACGGGGGCGGTTGCGGTGAACCGCTGCTCCATCTCCAGGACGCGCAGCCGGATCTCGCTGGTATGCCCGCGGACCACGCCGGCGCGCAGGTTCTGTCCGCGATGCACCTGCACGCGCGGCCAGCATCCGTTCGGGATCTTCGCGGTGTAGGTGCTGGGGGCGACCGCGACGGTGACGGTGCCGTTCGCGCCGCTGTAGACGACCGACTGCGTCCGGCCTTCCTGCCCGTAGCGGATCGGGATGTCTGCGCGCGGTCGTCCTGCCACATCGATCACGACGAACTTGATCTTGGTCTGCTTCGGCGCAGTCGCCGTCGTCCTGCTGCGAGTCGGTGCCGGAGTGGGGCGGAGGCTCGACGTGCCGCCGAACTGCGCTGCCGGTGGCGGTGGACCGGACGGCGCCGACGAGCACGCCAGCAGCGCGCCCAGCGCGAACGTCGCGACGGCGCTACGAAGAGAGGCGGTTGATGAGGTCACGGACATTCGCGCGATCCACCGGCCCCAGCGCCTGTTCCAGGATCACACCGTCTGTGCCGATGCCATAGATCACCGGCTCCTCCTCGAGCTTCCACGCGGCAGCGCCGGGGGAGAGGATGCGTCGCTGGATGGTCTCGGCCTTGGAATCGCGGTAGTTCTCGATGTGGATGAAGTTCATCGTTGGGGTAGCGTCCCGGCGCACGGAGTCCACGATCTGCACCTCGGGCCCGCACAGCCGGCTCTCGCAGAACGCGGGGGAGGCGATGACCACCAGCGTCGGGTTCCCGTTGGCCAGCGCCGTGTCCAGCGAGATCTCGTGCATCGAACACGGCGGGGTCGCCGTGCAGATCGGGTTCACGCCGCGCTTGTCTTTGGTGGTCGGCGTCGCGACAGACGGCGCGCGGTCGCCGACGATCGGCATCGTGTGCGCGCGCCCGACGCGGAACTGTCCGAAGCTCGACACCGACGACACGCCGTCGACCGTGATCTCCGCGACGGCGATGTAGATGCCGTCGGCGGGGAAGGTGATCGTCGTCTCGTACACGCCGCGGTCGTCGAGCCCGTCGCCGTGGTAGGTCGCCTGGAACGGACCGTTGGCAACCGCGGTCTTGTCGGTCGCGTAGGAAAGGCGCGCCGTCGCGTTGGGGAGCGGCATGTTCGTACGCGGGTCGAACAGGCCGAAGGCGAAGCGCTCGGGCCGTCCCGACAGCACCTGCGTTCCCACGAGCACCAGCTGATGGGTCGGCTGGGTCGTACCCACGACCCCGTCGAGGGTCTTGACGGTCGGCTTGGGGGGTGCCTTGGAACAGGCAGCAGCGTAGGCGCCGAGCGCCGCAAGGCCAGAGGCGCGCAAGAAATCGCGTCGTGAGAGTGTCATCGGATGCGCATCCTACGAGACGGATAGCCCCAGCCGCACGGGGGCCCGATCGCCTTCGCGGTAGGGGATGAGATCGTCGCGGGGCCCGTCGCCGACCCATGCGGCCCCCACCCCGGCAACCTGCCAGTCCCCATCGTCGCCGTACAGCGCGGTGTCCTCGTCGATGCCCACGCTGATATCGCCGTCCGGCTGCAGGGCGAGCCACTGCGCCCGCAGCCCCGGTTGGTAGACATCCAGCTGGTCGAAATGGGGGAGGACGAAGGCCCGGTTCAGCAGCGACAAGCCATCCGCCCAGCGTTGCACGGCATCGTTGGCAACGAACGGGGCGAGCGTTCCGAACGCGCACGCGCCGGCGCTACATCCGCCGAGCGCGACGCCTGCAGCGACGGCGGCGCACACGGCCTCCCAGAAGGGCGTCCCCGCGAGCGTCTCGGCGAGGTAGCCGGGATTGCCGCCGGAGAAGAACAGCAGGCGCGCATCTGCCACTGCGTCGACGATGTCGGGCTTGGATGCGTCGGCGCGGGTCCGAAGCGCCACCACGGCGGGGGTGAGCCCGATCGCGCGGTAGTGCTCGCTGCCCATCACCCCCCAGCGGTCGAAGACGTCGCCGCCTTCGGGCGCGGATGCGGTCGGGATCACCAGGGCGCGATCAGAGCTCGATATCGCGTTCTGGGCGCACCAGATGTCGACGGGGCGCGCCCATGGCAGGAACTCACCGGAGCCGAGGAGTGCGATGACAGCCATGACGCGCGATGGTATCGGCGGCGATGCCCGCGGTCACGCGCGAGGCCGTCGAGAGAAGGCCCCCATCGGAGGCCCTCTCTCATCACTCGCGATCGATCGCTACCCGTGTGCGACCGCACCGATCTGCACAACGCCGACGCGGTTGTTGGGCAGCGCGCACGCGCCAACCGCGATGAGGTTGCCACCCGGCAGGATCTCGGCGCGCACCTTGCCGTCCGATCCGGTGTCGAGTCCGGACGCGATCGCTTGATTGATGAGCGACCCTGTCCCGGGCAAGGCTTCGGATGCCCGATGGAACTTCGTCACCTGGTTGCCTTCATCGTCCAGCACCCAGATACGCATACCGGCGGAACAGCTCGACGAGACGTATCCGTTCACTACGGCCGACGCACCCGGAGCATCGAACGTGCAGCTCGGAGCGGCCGGCGTCAACACACACGCCGCGTGATTGGCCGGGGATGCCGTCGGCGCCGCGACCATCGCAGCGAGGGAAACAGCGAGCAGGATCTTGCGCATATTCCCACCTCCTCAGGGGTAGATGGGGATACGTTTCGCCAAAGACATCCTTTCCCCTGCCTCCGAAACAGCCACTCTTTCCACGCCGAAGCAGGAATCCATGAGGGGAATGCCGAACGTGCCGGGGATGCGATCTCTAGAGTTGTGCGGGTTGCCCTCGTCCTGACCATCCTGTCATTGGCATCGCTTTCTGCGGGGGCAGAGGGAACAACGCGGGAGGTCACCACCGGGGGGGCTGGCATGTACGTCACTGGTCAACACTTTAGGCTGCGCGTCGCTTCATCGGTCGCGCTGCTCACGATGCTTCTTCCCCTTTCCGCGCAAGCGCTGCCGCCCAACGTCCCTGGGATCGCGGCGCCGGACGCCGTCTCGGATTGCCCAGGCGGCGCGATGCCTGAGCCCGCATGGGCAGCCGCGCTGACGCAGCCGGTCGACACCGGCGTGCAAAAGTTCGAGCACTGGTTGCAGCGTCCCGATGGCACGCTGCTGGAGCTGACCGTGTACGTGCCGACCGCCTTCGCCGGACCCCGGCCCACCGTGCTGTACGCCACCCCGTACTCGAGCTGGCCGGTGCAGGTGGCGGGCAACGAAGAGGCCGAGGGCACACCAATCTGGGGCGAAGGCACTTCGGGCTATGCCAGCTGCTGGACGCCTACCTTTCTCCGTCGTGGGTACGCCTTCGTCATCGCAGACCTTCGCGGCACTGGGGACTCCACCGGGTGCTACGACTTGGGCGGCCCGGCGGAACAGGCCGACGGCCGAGCGATCGTAGACTGGATCGCCGGCCAGCCGTGGTCCGACGGAACCGTCGGCATGCGTGGGATCTCGCTGGAGGGGCTCGCCCAGCTGGCCACGGCGATCACGGCCCCGCCCGCGCTGAAGGCCATCATCCCGACGAGCGCGAGCGATGAGTACGCCATCGCGCGACCCGGCGGCATCGCCTCGGATGACGCCCTATTAGCGGCCCCCTTCTTCCCACCCCTGGTTCGTGCCGGGTCGACCTGCAGCCCCGAGACGGTCGCACACGTGCACGGGCCCGATGGTCACCTCGACGACTGGTGGCAGGAACGCTGGATGCCGCTCCACGCCGACCGGATCGAGGCGGCCGTGCTGCTTCCGGTTGGTAACCCGAACGACATCATCGCGGGGTTCGGGCCGCTCTGGATGGCGCTCGAGGCGGGCGGCGTGAAGCGCAAGGGGTTGATCGGCCCGTGGCCACACGTGTACCCGACCATCCCACATTGGCACTTGCACGAGCTGCGTTGGTTCGAGCACCACCTCAAGGGCCTTGATACCGGGGTCATGGACGAGCCGGCCCTCACCCTCATCGACCGCGACGGCAATGTGACCCTGGCGTCGCAGTTCGGGCACCCCCTGACCGCTTTGCTCGCCACCGACGGCGCGCTCTCGCCCGACGCCGAGGCGGGGTCGACGGGCTACACCGACCGGCCCCAGATGTCCCGCCGCATCATCGAGGACGACCCGACCGCGCACGTCCGCTGGTCGAGCGCCCCATTCGATCAGCCCACGTACCTGACGGGAGCCCCGCGCTTGGATGTCGTGGCCACCGTCGACCAAGCCGACACCAACCTGGTCGCCATGCTCTACGAGGTTTTCCCGGGAGGCCAGCGCCGCTACGTGACGAGGGGCTTTCTGGACGGCCGCCTGCGTGAGGGCCTCGACCGCCCGCCTGCTGATATCCCGGTGGGTGTGCCGCAGCGGTACACGCTCATGATGTGGACCAGTCATCATCTCATCGAGGAGGGCAGCCGCCTCGAGCTAGTGCTCTCCTCCACCGATGCGTGCTACGACTGCCCTCCTCCGGACGCGGTTGACTACTTCCCATGGGTCGTTCGCTCGGATGTGCCGGTTGCGACCGTCACGGTGCACGAGGGCGCGGAACAGACCACGTTGTGGCTACCGCTGGATCCTCTCTGAGACCGGATCGCCCCGAACCATCATCCAACGACACCCCGAACTATGACGGCCATTCGATCGCCGGGATGTGTCTCATTCGGTTTGGGGGAGGCTGCGCCTCGCGCCGCGGACGCGCCAAGTCGTTCGCTGGACCGTGGCGTGTCTTACCCTCATCGTAGGATCGAGGTGTGCCTACGATCTCGCGAAGCGGTCCTTACCGCTTCTTCTTCTACTCGGGCGACCAGGGCGAGCCTGTTCATGTCCACGTCCAGCGTGAAGGAATGGAGGCGAAATTCTGGCTGGAGCCCGTTAGACTTCAGAGCAGCTTCGGTCGTCCGGAGCTTCGCCGGGTCGAGGCTCTCGTGAGAGATTCCGCCGTGATGCTTGTGGAGAAGTGGCATGGGTTCTTCGGAACGTGAGGTCTATGGCCCCAGAGTGTCATCCGTCTCTGTGACGGAGGACTCACTTGTCGTTGACCTCGTTGACGGTAGGACGATCTCGGTTCCCATCGCCTGGTACCCAAGGCTGCTGCACGCTACGCCTGGGGAGCGCGCGGACTTCGTCATGATAGGGGATGGGACCGGCATTCATTGGCCGCAACTCGATGAGGACATCAGCGTGCAAGGGATCCTTGCCGGAGTTCCGTCGGGAGAGTCGCCGGCTTCACTTCAAGAGTGGTTACGTGATCGGGGCCGTGCCAGCTAGCAGGGTGATGAAGAACCCCGTTTGAAGCGCGGAAGGCCAATGTCGGGTGTTTGCGCGCTGGAATTAGCGCGGCGGAGTTCTCCGGGAAGCGCGCGGTCCTACTTGGTCACGCGCGAGGAGGCACGAGCCGTAGCGTGAACGTCGCACCTGCGCCGGTGTCGGAGTCGACCTCGACGGTGGCTCCCATCAGCGTGCAGAGCGTGCGCACCATGAACAACCCGATACCCAGCCCGTCGGCGGAGCGGGTCTGTGCCGGTTCCACCTGGAAGAAGCGGTCGAAGATGCGATCGTGCATCGACGGAGCGATGCCTCGCCCGTAGTCGGTGACCGATATCACGACGGTCCCGTCGGAGCCGCGCGCCTGGATCTCGATCGGCGAGCCTTTCGGCGAGAACTTCCTCGCGTTGGAGATGATGTTGCCCAGTACGTGACGCAGGCGATCCGGGTCGACGTGCGCGCCGGGCAGGCCGGGCTCGATCTGAACCCTCATCTCGTGCGAATCGTCGGTCTGCTCCGAGATGCATTCGCGAACGATGTTCGCCACCTCGACGCTGAGGGGGAACACCCGCAGGTCGCCGTGCTCGATCTGCGAGAGGTCGAGCAGATCCGACATCGTTCGCGATAGCCGGCGTCCGGCGCGCCAGATGCGATCGCCGAACTCCGCGACGGTGGCCGTATCGAGCTGGTCGGCGTGTTTGGCGAGCGTGTGCCCGAAGCCCGCGACCGAGGTCAGGGGGGTTCGGAGCTCGTGGGAGACGACCGCGAGGAAGTCGCGTTGCATGCGCTCGGCTTCCATGAGCCGCTCGAGCGTTCGGCGCTCGTTGTCGTACATCGTCGCGTTCTGTACCGCCGCCGCGATCGTCGGGACGAACGCGAGGATTCGCGCGCGCGTCGCTGCGTCGAACGCGTCCGGCTGCATCGAATCGACCTGCAACACGCCGATCGGCGCACCGTGCAGGATCAGCGGCACGCCGAAGTAGGTGCGAACCCCGTTGGAGACTCCCTTGCGCCTGCCCTCCGGATGCACGCGCGCGTCGTTCCAGATGTCGGGGATGTAGGTGGGCTGCCCGGTGAGGGCGATCGCGCCGGAGATCCCGGTCCCCAGGGGGATGCGGACGAGCACGGCTTCGGCGGAGGCGGGCGGATCGGTCGCCACCGCGACGAGCGCACCGTCGACGATCAACTGGATCGCGCCGCCGTTGAAGGTGATGAGCTTGCGCAGGGCCAAGAAGCTCTTGTCGAGTACATCTTGGAGGTCGAGCGAACTCGTTACCTCACGGCTCAACTCGAGCAGCAAGTAGGCGAGATCCTCCACCGATGCGGTCAGTGGTTCATCGTGCTTCAACGGGAGCGGCATAGGCCCCCAGTAGATAGGGAAACGGCTGCGCCGTCCATGCCTCAAATGGCCTAAAACACCACGCTCGGATACCTCTTGACGGCGGTCGGAACCTCGGCGTACGCTCCTGGGTGACTCGAACATACGTTCGGGTTAGTAGAACAGCGGCCCATAGTGAGGAGGGACCGGGCGCCCGGACGGGCGCACCGGGATTTCGATGTCCAAGCGCTACACAGATCCCATCGATGTCGAGGCGCCCAAAGGTTCGGTCGAAGCGTTCTGGTGGAGAGGCAAGCGGTACCAGGTGCGCCGGGTGCTGACTCGCTGGCGTGAGTCCGGCGGGTGGTGGGAGAAAGGCGCGGAAGAGAAGCCGTGGCTCGCCGGGGACGCGCGTGAGGTCGTGCGCCTGGAGGCGGGCAACGGACGGGCCGCGGGGACCTACGAGATCGCGCGCGATCTGCGCGCCGGTACGTGGACGATGTTCCGGGTCTTGGACTGATGGCCCCACCGTTCGCGCATCTGTCGGTGCGCTCGGTGTACTCGCTGCGCGAGGGCGCGATCCGCCTCGACGAACTCGCCGCGCGCACGCGCGCTACCGGCATGCAGTCGGTCGCGCTCACCGATCGCGATTCGCTGGCCGGCGCGGTGCGCTTCACCCAAGCCTGCCGGCGCTACGGCGTCCGTCCGATCTACGGTGTCCGGCTGACCGTCGGGCCGCCCGACGACCCGGCGCGCCGCTTCGTGATCACGCTGCTCGCTCAGACCCAGTACGGATACGAGAACCTCTGCCGGTTGGTGACCGCGGCCCATCACTCCGGCGAGCGCGGCGACCCGTGCGCGACCTTCGAGGATGTGCGCACCTTCTCCGAGGGCGTCATCGTGTTGCTCGGACCGGAGTCCGACGTCGGGCGCGCCCTCGAGCATCGCGCACACGACGTCGCGCGCGCCCGGCTCGTGCGCTGGCTCGAGGTGTTCGGGTTCGCTCGCACCGTCATCGAAGTCCGTACGTGGCTCGAGGCTGGCGATCAAGCGCGCGTCGCGCGGGCGCTCGCGCTCAGTGATGAGTGTGGCGTCCGCGCGGCGGCGACCAACGGCGCGCGCGCGGCGACACGGGCCGACGCGTTCCTGTGCGACGTCCTCGATGCGATGCGCAAGCTCGTCCCGCTGGCGACGCACCATCGCGACAACACCAACCACGAAGCGTTCCTGAAGTCGCCGCAGGAGATGTACGAGCTGTTCGGCTCCCGCCCCAAGCTCCTCATCGAGGCGTTCCGCATCGCAGAGGAGTGCACCGCCTCGCTGACCCTCGGCGAGATCCAGGTCCCGAAGTACCCGTTGCCACACGGGCTGCCGCAGCGGTCGCTCAACGAGATGCTCGCCGTCCGGTGCCACGAAGGGTTGATCCGGCGTGAGCTCGACGCGAACCCGAAGGCGCGCCGCCTGCTGGACGAAGAGCTGCAGATGAGTGCGCGCCTCGGG
>JBKJXT010000317.1:0-2555 GCA_046716205.1 Actinomycetota bacterium | reverse complement strand
CGCGCGAAGTGTCGATCGTGATCCAGCGACGACCCCACTGCTCAGCGACGAATGCGGTCGTACCTGAGCCGCATGTGGGATCAAGCACGAGATCGCCAGGATCCGTGGTCATAAGGATGCAGCGCTTGACGATCTCCGTGTTGGTCTGCACCACGTAAATGGGATCCGCCGCACCGCCGAGGCCATCCCACCAGTTGTCGAGCCGCATGTAGGGGAAATCATCGAAGTAGCGCTTGTATCTGTACGTGCCGACTGACGCTATCAACCGTCCCGCGATCGCTAGTCGCTGCATTCCCGAGATCCCCGACTCGTCTGTCGGACGCGCCGTGTGCTTCCATGAGTTCCCCTTTGGAGGCTCAAACGTCGTGTCTCCCCAGGTGAAAGGCAGACTCTGATTCGTGCGAACTCCACCGCTTGTGAGCTGATCGCCCTGAAAGATCCGCGCGCCAGGATGGTCAGCGAAGAGCTGTTGCGGGCGAACACGATAATCAGTGGAACCTCCGCTCCCGTCGGGAACTTCCGCAAGCCTGTGGACTGATCGGTCGGGAAATTCAACCTGGCTGTACACCTGAAGGACGTCGGAATCGTATGGACGAGGCGTATAGATTCCCCGAAACTTCGGGCCGCCACCGGGTGTCGCGCGCGAAGTCTTCGAGTACCAGAGGAGAAAGTCGTTCACAGGATCGACGACTCCAGAACGCTGGCTTCCCTTCTTCTTCACGCAGATCGTGACGACCGCACAGTCGTGGCCGAACACCTCATCCAACAGGGATCGAACGAGGTGCACGTTCTCGTCGCTGATCTGCACGAAGATGCTGCCCGTCTCGCTGAGCAACTCGTGTGCGAGGACGAGCCGATCGCGGAGGTAGCTGAGGTAAGAGTTAATCCCATGCTTCCACGTGTCACGGAAGGCTTGGACCTGTTCCGGCTGTCGCGTGGCATCTTCGGCCTTGCCGTCGCGAACGTCACGCTTGCGCGTCGAGACTTGCCAGTTCGATCGGAACTCGATCCCGTAGGGAGGGTCGAGGTAGATCATCTGGACCCGACCCTTTAGGTGCTCCTTCTCTGCGAGCGAAGTCATCACAAGCAGGGCGTCCCCAAGGATCATGCGGTTCGTCCAGTTCTGCTCGTACTGATAGAAGTCAACAAGTTGGTCGAACTCGATCCCGTTGAAGTCGTCGAACAACGTTTGCTCCGGCTCTACATCACCGACCTGCGCGGTGCGACGAAGGTTCTCGATGATGACTTGCGGATGGATCTTCTCCTGGATGTAGATCGGGACGGCGGGCACTTCGAGATCCGCGGCATCCTGTTCGTCTTTGCCTTTCCAGACGAGCTGAGGATCGCGCGAGAGATCGCGCCGATATCGTGCGGCCGTGGGCGCGGCTTCATCCGCTGCGACGAAGTCGCGCAGCTCCTCGGTAGGAATGTTCGTTCGCTTGTCCTTGTGGCGCACTACGTCAACCTTGGTCGGGCCTGACTTCTTGGTTTTCTTAGGTGGCATTCTGCGTCCTGTCATCCGCTCATGTCGCGACTGGCGACGCGATCGAGGCCTTTATCGTGTTTATCGCGTCCCAGGGATCTGAGATTTCGAGGAACGCCCAGCGACCGAATCCTGCGTGCGAATTGATGGCAGGGACCCACAACGTGCGGGCGGTCGCTACCTTCGCGGCCTTCTCCCGCTTCTGGGGGCCGGAGACTTCAATGATCAGGTTCAGTAGGTCTTCGGCGCCGCGAGCGTCATCGATCCGAACGATGAAGTCGGGGATGTACGAATGCTCTTCGCCGTCGATGGTGTACGGGATCGTGAACCCCAGGTTGTGATTCTTGACGTAGTACTTCACCTCGGGCATGTCTTCTAACGCCTGGGCCATCTTCTGTTCCCAGGACTCTGTATCTGCCACCACGTGCGACACGTGACACTTCTCGGCGTCGGTCGAGTAGACGGGTCTCGTGGTATCGAACTCTACGTACCGCGTCGAGCCAACGGGGTCATATGGACGCAAGATCGGCACAAGGCGATTCTCGCCGTCGGTCGAGGCGACGATCGCGTGATAGATGCGGTCAGCGGCGTCGTATGCGTGTTGGATCAGCAGCAAAAGCTGAACGAACGTGCCGTCCTTGAGTACGACGCACTCGTCGATCCACTGACGGACGATTCCAAGGAGTTGCGGGAACAGCCACGGCTTGACGTTTCCGTCGGGGTCGGCGAAGTACTTGTGCATTACCGTGCGCGCCAACTCGAAGACGACCTCCTGTTCGCGGCGGGCACGAAGGTCATCGAGGCCGTGGATCACGGACTCGCCAACGATGGGCGCGTTCTCGGTCTTCGTCGGCACACTTGCCGTCGACAGCGCGAGCTTCGACGACTCGCTGAACTTGGGCGTGAGCCTCTCCGTCGGAACCTCGTACCGGTACCCGATCACGCGCGGGAAGCTAATCTCGCATTCGAGCCGGTCCTCGAGTGCGCGAACGCGCGTGGGCATTGGGCCCGGCTTGGGATCCTTGGCGGATCCCGCTGTGGGAATAAACGAGAATGGGACGCCATACACCTC
>JBKJXT010000316.1:0-11212 GCA_046716205.1 Actinomycetota bacterium | reverse complement strand
CGTGCAGGCGGTGCGCGCGCTCGCGCTGCGGAGCCTCAGCGAGCTGTTCCTGCGGCGGATGTCGCCGGCCGCGGTACGGCGGTTGCGCCGTCATCGCGAAGCCGGCCACACGATCGTATTCATCACCGGCGCGCTTGACTTCGTCATCGAACCGATCGCCGGGCTCGCCGACGTCGTGGTCACCGCACGCCTCCGCGAACGCGCCGGCCGGTTCATCGGCGACATGGAGCGCCCGCCGCTGGTTGGGGAGGCGCGCGCGTCGTGGCTGCGCGAGTTCGCGCGGGCTCAGGGCGTCGATCTGGCCGACTGTTACGCCTACGCAGACTCGATGAGCGACCTGCCGCTGCTGGAGGTCGTGGGCAAGCCCGTGGCGATCAACCCGGACCTCTCGCTCGCCCGCATCGCGCGCAAGCGGCGCTGGCCGGTCGAAGAGTGGGCATCCGATCGCGGCACCCCGAAGATCATCCTCCCGGAGTTGGTTCCATGAGCACCGCGCTCGAGCTTTACCGCAGCGTTCCCAAGTACGTCGCTGCGCGCGTCATGGGGTCCAAGTTCCCCGGGATGCTCGCGGGACCGATCTCGTCGCTTCGACTGGTCAATCGCGAGGATCCCGAGCCCCCGGCGACGGGCTGGGCGCCGGTACGTCCGGTGCTGTCGGGCATCTGCGGCAGCGACCTGGGCGCGATCAGCGGTCAGACCTCCTTCTACTTCTCGGCGCTGGTGTCGATGCCGTTCGTTCCCGGCCACGAGGTCGTCGGCGAGCTGCTCGCCGATGTGGACGGCCTGAAGGCCGGTCAGCGCGTCGTGATCGACCCCGTACTGTCGTGCGCCGCGCGTGGCGTCGAGCCCATGTGCGAGCCCTGCGGTCGCGGCGATCACGGGCTGTGCGAGCGCGTCACCGGTGGCCATGTCAGCGCGGGGCTGCAGATCGGCTACTGCTCGGATACCGGCGGCGGGTGGTCGGGGATGCTCGTCGCGCACCGCTCGCAGATGCATGCGGTGCCCGAGGATCTCGATGACCAGAGCGCCATGATGATCGAGCCGATGGCGTGCGCGGTGCACGCGGTGCGGCGGGCGAACGTTCCCCGCGATGCCACGGTGCTGATCGTCGGCGCCGGCACGGTCGGTTTGCTCACGCTGATCGCGCTGCGCGCCGAGGCCGAGCCGGGTCGGATCATCGTCGTCGCGAAGCATCCCAACCAGGTGGAGCTCGCGAAGCGCTACGGCGCGACGCACGTCGTGGATCCCTCGGACGCGCTGGCGGCGGTGCGGCGGGCAACGCAGGCCTTTCGCCTGCATCCCGAGCGCTCGGCGCCCTACCTGCTGGGCGGCGTAGACCTCTCGTTCGAATGTGTCGGCAGCAAGTCCGGCTTGGACCTGGCGCTGCGCGCTACCCGGGCGCGCGGGCGCGTCGTGCTCAGCGGCATGCCGCCGCGGGTCGACCTGTCGCCCGCCTGGTTCCGCGAGCTCGAAGTGGTAGGCGCGTACTCCGGCGCCGGTGCGTTCGCCGATGCGATCCCGCTCGCGCAGGCCAACGAACTAGGGGCATTGGTCGGCGCAACGTACCCGCTCTCGCGCTGGCGCGAGGCGATCGATCACGCGGTGTCGGCTGGCTCGCTCGGCACTATCAAGGTGGCATTCGATCCAACGAGGGAGAACTAGATGGCACGTCCAGGATTCGTGCTCGAGGTCGATGAGCGTACGCCGCCCTTGCTGTTCCACTACGGGGAGGGCTTCCGGCTCGAGCGGCTGCCGTTGGGGAGCCGCGTCGTGTACCCGGCCGAGGCGCTCCCGGCGATCCGCGACGTCGACGCCGCGATCCTGCACGCGCTGGAGCATCCCGAGAACTCGGAGCCGCTCACCGCGCTGTTGCGTCCCGGGATGAAGCTGACGATCGCCTTCGACGACATCTCGCTGCCGCTGCCGCAGATGCAGACCCCGGACATCCGCGGGCGGATCATGGAGCAAGTGCTGGAGCTGGCGGCACGCGCCGGCGTCGACGACGTCAAGATCATCGCCGCGCTCTCGCTGCACCGCCGGATGACCCCCGCCGAGCTCAAGCGCGCGGTCGGGGAGCGCGTCTTCCGCTCGTTCTATCCGGACTCGCTGTACAACCACGACGCCGAGGACCGAGACGAGCTGACCTTCATCGGCACCACCGATCAGGGCGAAGAGGTCGAGATCAACAAGCGCGCCGCCGAGAGCGACCTGATCGTGTACGTGAACATCAACCTCGTCGCGATGGACGGCGGTCACAAGTCGGTGCCCGTCGGGCTGGCGAGCTATCGCAGCGTGCGCCACCACCACAACGTGCACACGATGATGCACTCCCGCTCCTACATGGACCCGCCGTCGTCGGCGCTGCACCACTCCACCGTGCGGATGGGCCGCCTGCTGGCCGACCACGTCAAGATCTTCACGATCGAGACGACGCTGAACAGCAACACCTTCGGCGGCGCGAACGAGTTCCTACAGAAGCGCGAATGGGAGTGGTCGATCAAGGACCAGGCGTCGTTCCTTGCGACGAAACGGTTCACCGACCGCGCGCCGGCGCACATCAAGCGCAAGGTCTTCTCGAAGATCTCGGCCCCGTACGGGCTGACCGGTGTGCACGCCGGCGAGACCGAGGCCGTGCACGTGTTGACGACCGCGAACGTGCATCGCCAGCAACTGGTTGAGGTCGACGGCCAGGCGGACGTGTTGATCGCAGGGTTGCCCTACGTCGGGCCCTACAACGTCAACTCGATCATGAACCCGATCCTGGTGGTGTGTGAAGGTCTCGGGTACTTCTTCAACATGTACCGCGGGAAGCCGCTGGTGCGGCCCGGCGGCGCGATGATCATGTTCCACCCCGTGCCCAACGAGTTCCACCAGATCCACCACCCCAGCTACATCGACTTCTTCGAAGAGGTCTTGTCCGAGACGACTGATCCGGCTGCGATCGAGTCGAAGTTCGAGCAGCAGTTCGCGACCGATCCCTGGTACATCCACCTGTACCGCAACTCCTACGCCTACCACGGCGTACACCCCTTCTACATGTGGTACTGGGCGGCGCACGCGATGGACTATCTCGGCGACGTGATCTTCGTCGGTGCGGATCGCAGGACCGTCTCGCGGCTCGGCTTCCGCACCGCGACGACGCTGGGCGATGCGCTGGACATGGCCAGCGAGACCGTCGGCTCGTCCCCGCGCATCACCTCGATCAAGTGTCCGCCGCTGATGCTCGCGGACGTCCGATAGTCATGGCCCGTGGCCCCTCGATCAAGCGCGCGCCGTCACTGAAGACCGACATCAAGCAGATCGCGCGCGGCTGGCGCTGGACACACCGCCCGCTGGTGCCGCGCAGCGTCGAGGCATTGGAGACCGAGCCGCGCGACTTCCCAACCGGGTGGGCGCGCACCGAGGCCGGGAAGGCAGCACGGGCGTTCCTGCAGGAGTACGCGATGAAGCCGCTGATGCGCTTCGAAACCTCGCCGCGCGTCGAAGGACGCGACGTCCTCGATCGCATCGAGCCCCCGGTAATTTTCGTCGCGAACCACTCCTCGCACCTCGACGCGCCGATGGTGCTGTCCTCGCTTCCGCCGTCGTGGCGCGCCCGCACCGCGACGGGTGCGGCGGCGGACTACTTCTTCGACGTGTGGTGGCGAGCCACGGCGACCGCGCTGGTGTTCAACGCGTTCCCGGTGGAGCGCGGGCGAGGCTCCGGCCGCGCCACGAGGCTCGCGCGGGATCTGATCGCGCAAGGATGGAACATCCTGATGTTCCCCGAAGGGACCAGGTCGAAGGACGGCTGGGTGCGCGAGTTCCGTATGGGGGCGGCGCGCCTGGCGGTCGAGGAACACATCCCGGTCGTGCCCATCGCGCTGCGGGGGACCTACCAGTCGATGCCGCGAGGAAAAGGGTGGCCGACCAAGGGGCGGCTGCCGGTGCAGGTCCGCTTCGGACGAGCGGTCGTGCCGACGCTCGACGAGGATCCCACTGCCTTCAACGCGCGGATCCGCGACGCGTTGGCGGCGACGCTGGACGAGGATCGCACGACCTGGTTCGAGGCGGTCGGCCGGTCGGCGCGCGGCGAGACCCCGTCGGTCGCGGGACCCGAGGACGCGGCGCGGTGGCGCCGGATGTGGGAAGCCAGCAGGCCCCTTCCTAAGCCGCAGAAGGCTTTCAAGCGTTAGCGTGTAGCTGCCATGTCACGCACGGGGGGACAGGAACAGCGGCGACAGCTGATCGCTGAGGCGACCAAGGCGTTCGGCCACCGCGGGTACGAGGCGACGACGCTGGACCAGATCGCCGAGGCCGCCGGGGTTCGCAAGCAGTCGTTGCTGTACTACTTCCCAACCAAGGAAGCCTTGTTCGACGCCTGCGTAGACGCCCTGTCGGCGCGCGTGGCGACCGCGCTCGCCGACGTCGACGACGAGCACGACTTCGAAACGCCGCCCGCGCGCATCATCCACGCGATCTTCCAGCTCGCGCAGGAATGGCCGGAGTTCCCGGGGTTCATCCGCGAGGCCTCTTGGCGAAGCGCGGAGGTCGTGCAGCGCTTCGCCGGCGTCATGGATCCGCTGCGCAAGCGGGCGCTGCAGTTCCTCGAGCGCGGGATGGTGCTGGGCAAGTTCCGGCGTCAGGATCCCGCCCTGCTGCTGTTCACCATCTACACCGCCGTCGTCGGCTCGATCACCGAGGCGGGGGTGCTGCGCGCGGTGGCTGGGCGCGCCGGCGGGCGTGCAGCGTTGCACAAACGCGAGGAGGAGCTCATCGGCTTCGTGCGGGCGGCGCTGCAGCCGTGAGGGACCGCAAGATGATCAAAGAGTTCAAGGCGTTCGTCCTGCGCGGCAACGTCGTGGATCTGGCGGTGGGCGTGGTGATCGGCGCTGCGTTCTCCGCGATCATCCAGTCGTTCGTGAAGAACCTCATCAACCCGTTGATCGCGCTCGCGACGCCCGCGGGGAGCCTGGCCGAGAAGTCGTTCTGCGTCGGCACGACCCGGGTGAGTGGCGAGATCGTTTGCGCGCACAGGTTCGTCTACGGCGAGGTGATCTCCGCGATGATCCAGTTCGTCATCATCGCGGCGGTGATCTTCTTCTTCGTGGTGAAGCCGCTGAACCACCTGATGGCGAAGCTCAAAGGCGAGACGCCGACGGACGAGGTGACACGTGAATGCCCGGAGTGCATCAGCAGGATCCCCGTGAAAGCACGCCGCTGCGCATTCTGCACCGCCGAGGTTGCGGCCGAGGCGTGAGTTAGGCGACCGCGAGCTCGCGCTCGAGCATCGCCCGCACCGCTTCCATCGCTCGTTCGACGGCCTCGCGGTAGGTGGTCGGGTGGTCGAACAGGAACGCCCGCGCCGCGAGGTCTTCCTCTATCTCTTCGAGCTGGTCGATCAGATCCATGTTCTCACCTCCTGCGTCGAGGTTACCGCCGGGAGGTTTCAGATGGATGACCCACATGTGACGACTGCGTGAACGTTGTGTTGCCGTTCAGCCGCCGTCCCTGCCGTTGCCCTTGCCTCGTTTCTTATCCCCGTCGCCGCCTCCATCGGAGGCCCGCACGACCCGCACGACGGTGATGTCGACGGCCTCACCCGGCTCGACGCGCTCGCCGGCGTCCGGGTTCTGCAGCGTCACAACCTCCGGACCATCACTTCTATCGACGTAGGACACCTGCCCGAGCTCGAGCCTCGCGTTCTCGATCGTAGCCTTCGCCTGCGCCAGCGTCTTGCCGTCGAGATCGGGGACCTTGCAACACGGCGGGATGCCGTCGGAGACGGTCAACTTGACCGTCGCGCCGTCCGCCACCGTGCGTTCGGGCGGGATCGATTGGCGGATCACCGTTCCCTTGGCGGTTGCTGAGTGCGTCTCCGTCGTCGTGATCTCAAGCTCGTGGTCCTTGGCTAGCTCGCGTGCCTGTGTGAGCGACATCCCCGTGAACTTCGGAACTTCGGTCGTCGTGGCTGCGCGCCACCAGAACGAGGCCGCGACGACGAACAGTGCGACCAGTACCAGCGGCAACACCCACAGCAGCGCGACCCGTTTCAGCAACGGCGGGACCGGACGGCGAGCTTTCGGCTCGGGCTTCGGCGCGCGGGGAAGCTCGATCGTGGGATCGGCCGGACCGATCGTCGGGAAGGTGTCCGTGCTCGGGTCGGGGCGCGCTGCCCCGAGTGCCTCGCGCATCTCCGCTGCCGAACCGAACCGATCGACCGGCGCGCGCTGCAGTGCGCGCATCGCGATGGCCTCGAGGCTGCTCGGGATGTCGGGGCGATGGGCCGACGGAGGGGTCAGCTCGTCGTTCAAGGCCGCCATCGCAGCCGCCATCGGCGAATCACCGTTGAACGGCCGGTGACCGGTCAGCATCTCGTAGAACACTGCGCCCACCCCGTACAGGTCTGCGGCGGGGGTGGCGGCCTGCCCCCGGATCTGCTCGGGGGCTGCGTAGTGCGCGGTTCCCAACGCGATGCCGGTCGTCGTGAGCGCAGGGCCGTCGAGCGTGCGCGCGATACCGAGGTCGGCGAGCTTCACCGCGCCGTCGGATCGCAACAGGATGTTGCCCGGCTTCACGTCGCGGTGGATGATCCCCGCGTCGTGTGCCGCTTCCAGAGCGAACAGGACGTCGCACGCGATGCGAACGGCCTCGACCGCCGGCAGCGCGCCTTGGCGCGCGAGACGAGCAGCGAGGGTCTCGCCCTCGACCAGCTCCATCACGATCGCGGGCCGACCTTCCTCGTTGACCAGATCGAAGACGTTCGCCATGTTCGGGTGTTGGATCGATGCGGCGGCGAGCGCTTCGTGCTCGAACCGCGCGGCCGCATCCAGGTCTTCGGACAGCGCCTCGTTCAGCACCTTCACCGCGACCGAGCGATGTAGCACCTCGTCCTCGGCGCGCCAGACGGTGCCCATGCCGCCGACGGCGATGCGCTCCACCAATCGATAGCGGCCGGCGAGTTTGCTGTCGACCATGCTCATGAGTCCTCCAGCACGGGTCTGCGACGGGCGCGCTTCACTTGGCCCCGTGCCTTCTTCTGGGTGATGCGTCGTTCCTTGGACGCCAGCGACGGTCGGGTCGCGCGGCGTGGCTTGGGCGGGGGACGCAGGGCGCCGTCGAGCAGTGCGGACAGACGCTCGATCGCGAGCCGACGGTTCTCACCTTGGGTACGAGCGCTGCCGCTGGTCACGCGGATCCGGCCACCGTGCACTCGCGCGCCGAGCCGTTCGCGCGCGCGCCGCTTCAGCATCTCGCTCAGAGACGGGGACGCGTCGATATCGAACACGATCTCGACCCGAGTATCGCGCTTGTTCACGTTCTGGCCGCCCGGCCCGCTGGATCGGCTGAAGCGAACCTCCAATTCGGCCAGCGGAACCCGGGCGGAACCGGCCTGCAAGTCATCCATCCTGTAACAAGGGTATCCGTTCCGGCCCTCGGGCAATCCCCCAGCGCGACGGCGGGCCGACGACGACATAAGGGGTCAGGTCCGGCATTGCTGCGAGAATGGCCCCGCCATGGACGTCTGCCCGATCCTCGTTGGACGCGACAAGGAGCTCACATCGTTGATCGATGCCCTCGATCTCGGAGGAGTCCTCCTGGTCGCGGGCGAAGCGGGCGTCGGCAAGAGCAGGCTCCTGCGTGAGATGGCCGAGCGCGCGGGGTCTTCGGGCCACGTCGTCGCGTGGGGCCGTCCAGAGGTCGTGTCGAGCCCCGGCCCGTACTCAACGGTCGTCGATCTGATCGAGGAGCTCGCGGCGCTGCCATCGTCGATCCAGGATGAAGCGCGGGATCTGGCTCAGCGCCTCGGTGGGCTGACGGGTGGAGGATCCGAGCCGGCCGCCCGTCACATCGCGGCTCGCGTGCGTGCGCTCGTCGGCGCGCTCGGCGAACGGCCGGTCGTGGTCATCGAGGACCTGCATGCCGTCGATCAGCTCTCGCAAGCGGTGGTCGCGCACCTGGCGCGCTCGGCCCTCGACGACAACACCTTGCTCGTCTGCAGCTACCGATCCGAGGAGGCAGCCACGATCGCATCGCTGCTGAGCGTTCTGCAGCGAGATTGCGTCGTCGAGCAGCTCGATCTGTCTCCGCTCGATCACTCCGCCTCGGGGGAGATGCTCGCGGCGATGTGGGGGCGTGCCGCAGAGGCCGAAGAGATCGCGGAGATCGCGCGCCTGGGGGAAGGGGTTCCTCTGTTCATCGAGGAGCTCGCCACCGCAGGCGATCTAACCGGCGGCCGCATCCCTCGCACCATCGCGTGGTCGGTCGGTGCCAGGCTCGAGCGGCTGAGTCCCACGACGCGGGCGCAGCTCGAAGCCGCATCGCTGATGGTCGGCGCGATCGACCCCGCCATCCTGGCGGAGGTGACCGATCAACGGGCCGAGACGGTTCCGACCTCATTGCTCGAGGCGATCGGAGCCGGGTTGTTGAGCGATCGCGAAGGCAAGCTCGTTTTCCGGCACGCACTCGTTCGGCAGGCGATCGCGGAGGCGCAGACGTCGGTGGCGCGCGCCGAGCTTCATCGCCGGCTCGCAGCCGCGATCCGATCCCGCCACGGCGCTGACGGCGCGCTGCATGCGCGCACGATCGCGATGCACCTCGAGGGCGCCGGGTCTGCGCAGGAGGCCGCCACGTGGCGACTGAGCGCCGGACGGCGCGCTCTTGAGGTCGGCGCGTTGCAGGAAGCGTCCGAGGACATCAGCGCCGCGAGAATGGCAGGGGACGAACAGGTCTCCGTCGAGGCGATGGAGTGCGAAGCGTCCCTGCAACTGCGGACGGGCGCATGGGACACCGCATGTGAACTCCTTGAGCGGGCGATCGAGGGTCATCGAACGCACGGCCGGATGGAAGCGGCAGCGGATACGACGCTGTTATTGGCGCGCATCAAGGCGTCGCTGGGGGAGGCGAACATCGCCGAGGCGATCACCATGCTCGACGACGCTCTCTCATTCGCGGCGGCGTCTCCCAAGGCGCGCGCGGGATTGTCGATCCTGAAGGGGAACATCCTCGCCCATTCGCTGGAGCGGATCGATGAATCAGAACCGGTGCTGCGTGCCGGCCTGCAGGATGCGATCGCCGCGGGAGATACCGATGCGCAGGCGAAGGCGAGCGAGGGCTTGGCGTGGATCGCGGAGCTGCGGCACGAGCTCGACGATGCCGAGCGGCTGGAGCGCCAGGCGACCGAACTCGCGCTTGCGGGCGGCAATGACGAGACGATCGGTGGGATCTACCTCGAGGCTGCTCTTCGTGCGGCTCTGCGCGGTCGGTGCGCCTCGGCGCTGGAGCGCATCGGGGTCGCTCGCGATGCGGTGTTGCGCAGGTTCCCGGGCGGGAACGCGCTTGCGACGATCGATCGGCTTGCCGCTTGGGTCTCGTGGCGCATGGGGCACCCGGAAGGCGCTGAACGCTATGCGGCTCGCGTCGAGGCGACGAGGTGGGCGAAGGAGTACGGACGCGTCATCCGTGTGTGGGCCGCTCTGGAGCGCGGCGAAGTGGCTCTGGCCGCCGCCATCGTCGATGGGTGGTGGAGTGAGCTCGGCGACGACGAGTTCCGAGCTCGGTGCCGGGCGGTTCCCGGAGAGATCCCCGAGCCATCGGCCGAGCCCGTGATGGCGCTCCTCGCCGATCTGATGCTGCGCGTGATACGCGGCGACGGCGACGCTGATCTGTTGACGCACGCCGGCGCGTACTCCGAGTTCTGCAGAGCCGGGACCGAGGACATCGCCTGCCTGACCGCGCGTCTGTATATCCAGGCCCTCGTGGCTGCCGGCGAGCGCGGCGCGGCTATCGGGGAGATCGAGGGGATCGAGGGGATCGCGCGCAGGTACCCGTGGCACGAAGGTGGCATCCTCGAGTCGAAGGCAAGGCTGACCGGTGAAGCGTCTGACTTCGAGGACGCGATCGGTGCCTACGAGCGCGCCGAGAACTCGTCGGACTTGGCGCGCTGTCTGCGCGTGTATGGAGAAGGGCTCGCTGCACAGGGAGATCGCGGCGGAGTGGAGAAGCTTCGACGCGCCTACGCCCTGGCGCGCGGCGCTGGGGCGGTTGCGGAGATGAACCGGATCGAGTCCGTGCTGCGGGGCTTGGGTATCCGCCCGCGCGCCGGACGCCCCAAGGGCACTGGGGTGAAGAAAGGGTCGCTGTCGACCAGGGAAGAGGAGGTCGTGGTCCTCCTCGCCGGAAGCGCGACGAACAGCGAGATCGGAGCGCGCCTGTTCCTTTCGGAGCGCACGGTGCGTGATCACGTCGCCAACGCCCAGAAGCGCCTGGGGGTCCACGGGCGGCCGGGCCTGGTCGCCTGGGCGGTCAAGCAAGGGCTCGTGTAACGCTGGCAACTCCGGACATATCTGGACAAGCAGCCCCACTTTCCGGCGGCCGCAGAAAATTCGAAACCTCTCGCTTCGTGCCTCGTTAGTCACTCTGGGTGGTGGAAATAGGCCCCCCTGGACCATGGAGAGGCCTGCGGAACGCCCCGATGTTCCGGTTGTCAGTTACAACCTGGAGGACAACAACATGAAGAGGCTCCGGCGGAGGATCATCCGAAGCATCCCGTTGTCGCTGGTCATCCTGATGGCAGCCGCTACCGGCGCCCTTGGGGCCGAGCCTCCGAAGCTTCCGCACTCCATCATCCTGCCGTTCTAATCCACTAGTCGAGGTGACGACCATGATCGAGAAGGTGCTGAACACACTGGCAGCAAGCACTCCAGCCCTGCGCGAGCGCTACCTGGCTCGGATCCGGAACGTCGACGCCGCCGAGGCGCGCGAGATCGAGGTTCGTCTGGCGTCGCTGGTGGCGCGGGACAAGCACCAGGCAGCGTAGAACGGTCTGAGCGCGCCGCAAGGCGCGAGCTGCACCCCTGATCGCCAGACCTGTTTCCGCAGGTCAGGCGCCATATAGACTCCCCTGCGAGCTGGGTGGAACCCTTGGTTCCCCCCGGCTCGCTATTTAATTCCGCCGTTCCGCCGATTTTTCGCGCTCCCCGCGAAACATACGATCCTCCCTAGTCAGACACTCGAGACATGGGGAGGGGAGATGGGCGGCATGCAGACGGCGTCAAGCGGCTCGATGTTGGCTGGCCGGCCGATCCCCTTCGATCGAGTCCCGTCTCAGCGGCTCTCGATGGCGCGCACGCTCGCCTGGCCGGAGTGGGGAATCCAGATTCCCGTCCGAGATTGGTGGGACGAGGAGTTCCCCTGCTCTCCGCTCCCGGCGCGCATCGAGGCCGTTGAGTCC
>JBKJXT010000315.1:0-3730 GCA_046716205.1 Actinomycetota bacterium | reverse complement strand
AACCGCCAGGCTTATCATGGCTGGGGGGCAGGGGGTGGGTTGGCGGCATGGGTGGAACGGCGCGATCGGCGTGTTCGCACCACGCGAAGGGCGCGATCGGCGTGCCGGCTATCGGATGCGCGCCCGGCTGGATCCGGAGCCGGCTCTCACCGGCCTACTCAGTCCGGAGGGTAGCTGCAGTTGCTCGGCGGGCTGCGCGCCAGGCTGGGCCGAAGGCGACCAGGGCGGCCCCGACAAGACCCGCTGCCACGACCACCGCGATCTGCCGCAGCGAGGTGAACGTTTCGACCTTCACACCGAGGCTGCTGGCGTATAGAGCCCACAGGCCCGTGCCTGCAGCGGCGCCGAGGGGGATCGCCGCCACGATCGCCACCAACGCCGACGTCATCGCTTGCCATACCGACGCCGACGTCGCCTGGCGCGCCGTCATCCCGATGGCACGGCAGGTCGCCAGCTCGCGCCGGCGCTTGCGGCCCGACGAGATGACGCTGTGTGCCAGCACCGCCGCCGACGTCAGCCCGAACAGCCCTCCCGCGATCCGCGGCGTCCCAGCCACCTGTGCGATATCGAGCTGAACGATCTTGGACGCGCTGTCGACATCACCGAACACGTCGTGCAAGAAAGGAAGCGCCTCCAGCGCCTTCGTCGCGTTCGCGCGATCGGCACCCGGCTCAAGATCGACGACGGCGATCTGTGGCCCGGTCCCGGGCACCATCGACATGAGGCCTTCCATGGACAGCGCATATCCGAGATCCACTCGCCCATCGCCGAGCGGAACGATGCCGGTGCCGACGACTTGGAACTCGCGGGTGTCGGCCGACGCACGCTCGGGGTTTTTGAGATCAGCCGGATGGAGCTCGACCACGTCGCCGATCTTCGCGCCCAGCGAGCGCGCCAGGCCAGGATTCAGGAGGACCTCCGCGCTGCCCACCGGCGCGCGCCCCGCGATCACCGTGGGCGCCACCGAGTCCACGCCGCCCGTGAAAGCCATCGGATAGGACTCGACATCCCCAAACAGCGAGAACTGCGGTGGGAAGAACGTCACGAGGCTCGCACGCGAGACCCCCGGGACCGCAAGCAACGTCGCTCTGCGCTCGGCGATCGCCTGGGCGCTCAACGGCTCCTCGGACTCGCCCTCGGAGAAGAACGCCGCCCGGTCCCAGTTCCAGCCGACCAGCGCAGGCGATCGATCGAAATGCGCAAGGCTCGAACTGAACGTCAGCGTCGCGATGAGCCCGACCGTGCCTGCGAGCACGCCGGCCAAGGCGAGCACCGACGCCGCGTTCCGCCGTGTCTCGAGCGCCATCCGTACCCCCGTCGCGACGGTCGGTCGCAAGTTCAACGCTCGGACCAGCCACGCCGCCGGCGAAACAGAGCGGAACCACGCCGTGACGTCCTTGCGCGCGCCGATCAGCGTTCCGATCGCGATCAGGATGATCGCTGCGGCGATCGTCGCGAGCACCCCGACCACAACGTGGGGACCCGCGAAGACGCCCAATGCCGGATCGAAGCGTCTCGCCTCGCCGACCGTCGTGAACGGTGACAACCCGATCGCTACACCTCCGGCAACCGCCGCCGCGATGCCCCCGACGAACAGCCCCGATCTCACACCGAGACCGAGCAGATCGATCCTCGTGAACCCCAGGACACGCAGCGTGCGTAGCTCCACCCCTATCGACGCCGCTTGCTGGATCAGCGCAGGCCCGACCACCGCGAGCGCGGCAAGCACGGCGAAGCCCCCGAGGATCGTGAGCGCAACGGCGTCGGGACGTGTGCTCTTCGCGATCCCGCGGGCCATCTCGCTTAGTGGAAGAACCGGGATCACATCAAGACGCGCCTCCGCCACCTCCTCGACGAACCGCGCTTGGGACCCACCCGGAGCAAAGCGCACAGCCACGCCAGGCGTGAACTCGACATCGGCGGCGACAAGCTCGCGGAATAGCGCTGCCGTGCCGTGAACGCCCAGCACGTAGAAGCCGATCTCCGGTGGCTGCTCGAAGGTCGAGCTCTCGATCCCGACGATACGCAGGGTTCGTGGTTTCTGCGCCGCGCTGTCGTCCTCGCATGCATTCCCTCGCAACGTCAGTTGGTCACCGACGCCAAGGTCGAACCTTCGCGCGATCTCGGACGCGATGAGTACCTGGTCGGTCGATGCCGGATCGGGAACCGATCCTGCGACGAGGTGGTACCGATTGACGGTAGAACCGAACTGCCCGTCG
The DNA here is from genome assembly GCA_046716205.1 of Actinomycetota bacterium. Classification (GTDB taxonomy): domain Bacteria; phylum Actinomycetota; class AC-67; order AC-67; family AC-67; genus JBKJXT01. Next base: position 1,511 of record JBKJXT010000315.1, on the reverse strand, counting down.
ACGGGCAGGACGAGGTCGATCTCGCCCGCGCCGGTGTAACACGCGTCCTCGCCGACGGACAGGGGACGCCCCGCGCTCGTCGTCATCGCGGCGAGGTAGGTGACCACCGGCGCTGCTTCGGCGACCGACGGCAGCAGGCCGACGCGGGCCGACCGCGCCGCACAGTCGTCGGAGCATTCCATGACGGCGATGACGTCGGCCGCCAGGGTCTCGTCGGCGAGGCGCTCGAACGCGGAACCGGTGCGCTGCGCCCCCGCGAATGCGGCCGTCGCGGCGCCGCACAACAGCCCGAACAGCACCGACAGCAGCAACCAGGACTTCGCGCGGCGCCGCACGTCTTTCACGGCACACGATCTCGCGGCGCGCCCCGCTCCAGTCGCCATACCGTCAGTCAACCTCTCGAGCGCGCCTGCGCCAAGGGTGGTGACCCCGCGCGTTGACACGTGGTATCACGCCGCAGGGTACAAGGAAAGCAAAGAGCGGGCCGGGAGGCGCCCGACCCGCTCTCCGCGGACTTGTTACTCGCCTTCGGTTCCGGTCGATCCCTCGGGCTCGGCCGGCGTGGTTGCGCCATCGCCCTCGAAGCCGTTGCCCCCGGGGGCTTCGTAGCCCTCTTGGAACTGCGGCGGGATCGCGAACTCGACGGGACGCATCGGCGCGTCCAGCAGCGGCGACTCGTCGTAGTCGGCCACCACCTGCATGCGCTCGGGCACCTCGGTCGGGTACACGCGGATCGTCCGGTAGCGGCCCATCCCGGTGCCAGCCGGGATCAACTTGCCGATGATCACGTTCTCCTTGAGGCCGAGCAACGAGTCCGACCGTCCCGAGATCGCGGCATCGGTCAGCACGCGCGTCGTCTCCTGGAAGGACGCGGCCGACAACCACGAGTCCGTCGCCAGCGATGCCTTGGTGATCCCCATCAGCACCGGGCGCGCGCTCGCAGGCTCGCCACCTTCCTCGACGACCTTACGGTTGACCTCTTCGAAGAGCTTGCGCTCGACGAACTGCCCCGGCAGGAAGTCCGCATCGCCGGGCTCGATCACGTTCACGCGCCGCAGCATCTGGCGCACGACGAGCTCGATGTGCTTGTCGTGGATCGGCACGCCCTGCCCGTGGTAGACCTGCTGGATCTCGCCGACAAGGTGTACCTGAACCGCGCGCGGCCCCTGGATCCGCAGGATCTCGTGCGGGTTGACCGACCCCTCGGTGATCTGCTGGCCGACCGTGACGGCCCCGCCGTGCTCGATCTTGAGCCTGGCGCGCCTCGGCACCTTGATGGCCGGCAACTCTTCCTTGCCGTCCTCCGAGATCAGCTTGATCTCGCGAACCTTGTCACCTTCGATGATCTCGACCGTGCCGGTCAGCTCCGCGATGTGCGCTTCGCCCTTGGGCTTGCGCGCCTCGAAGAGCTCGACCACGCGCGGCAGACCGTGCGTGATGTCCTCCCCCGCCACACCACCGGTGTGGAAGGTACGCATCGTCAGCTGGGTGCCGGGCTCACCGATCGACTG
>JBKJXT010000314.1:0-3202 GCA_046716205.1 Actinomycetota bacterium | reverse complement strand
CGCGTGGAAGCGTCCGGGGGCGCTGGCCGCAACGCGGGCGGCCGTTTCCACACCGGCGACGATGCCGGTGATCAGCTCCGCGCCATCGGCGCCGACCTCCTCAGCCACGGCGAGCGCTGCCGAGACGACGCACGCCGAGGGGTGCAGCATCGACTCGATATGGGTGTCGTCGTAGTTGAGCGCGTGGATCAGTACGCCGTTCGCGAATGCCGCGAAGGGGGCGGGTGCGCCCACGTCGGTCCCGATGATCGAGGCTTCGCGCGCGCCGGACCACGAGTGTGTCATCTCGATGATAGAGGCGCCCGCACCATCCTCGGCCCCCGCGAGCGCCACGCCGATCGCATCGATCAGCTGTCGTCGGGCGGCGGTGGCGACCTCGCCCGGCAACTCGTCCAGCCGGACCGAGACTACGAAGTCGGCGATCTGTTGCGACGCGGTTCCCATGCGCGGAATCGTAGCGCCCGTTCCCGGCGTGGCTCGCGCGGCGGGAATAAGTGTCGCGAATGGCCTCAGAAGTAGTCATCCTCGCGTGGTCAGGTCGGGCTGTTCTGGGATCGCTTGGCCCGTTGTGCGAAGAACGGCATGTTTCGCCCGACGTAGGTGCTTCAAGCGTCTCCCTTGCGCGACCGATAACGCCTAGACAGTTACCTACAACGAGGTTCAGGGATGTTGCGACGGGCGTTCGTGCTGATCGGGACCATCGCATGCATCGGCGGGCTCGCGCTTCCTGCGCACGCAGCCTCGACCGACACAACCTTCTCGCTGACCGCCGGCTCCTTGTCGGTCAGCGTTCCGAGCTCGTTCGCGCTGGGGTCCGCATCCACCGGGACCGCGACGCTGAGCGGATCGCTCGGCACGGTCGCGGTGACCGACGATCGGGGAGCGACGCTCGGCACGTGGAGCGTCTCGGTCTCCGCGTCCGACTTCACGACCGGCGGTGCCACGTCCAACGAAACCATCGCGAAGGCGCAGGTCGACTATTGGTCGGGTGCGGCGACCACGACGGGCGTGGCCGTGTTCCTTCCCGGTCAAGCCGCTGCGATCAACAAGCAGGCCCTCAGCGCCGCGCGGACCGCTTACTCGGCTAGCGCCGTCGTCGGTAACAACACCGCATCCTGGAGTCCCACCGTCACCCTCAACATCCCGGCAGCGGCGGTCGCCGGCTCCTACACCGGCACGATCACGCACTCGCTGGCCTGACGCGCCACCGAGCGCGAAGCCCAAACCCGGGCGAGAATGCCTCTGTGCGGATCACCACGTGGCTGGCGGCGATGATGATGCTCCTCGCGCCCATCACCGCGAGTGCGGCCGAGGGTGAGATCGGCATCCGGCTGCTGGAGGTACCGAAGGGTCGCGAGGACGACCCGCGGGCGCGCCTGTACATCGTCGACCATCTGGATCCCGGCGCGACCATCACGCGAAAGATCGAGGTATCCAGCGGCCTCGATCGGCCGGCGCGCGTCACGCTGTACGCGGCCGGCGCGGACGTCAGGGCCGGAACGTTCCGGTTCTTCGACGGCACGCGGGCCAACGAGCTTTCGTCTTGGACGTCGGTCTCGCCGTCGGTCGTCGAGCTCGCGGCGGGGGCTGTGCAGAACGCGACGGTGCGGATCGCGGTGCCCGGCGACGCGCTCGACGGGGAGCGTTACGCGGTCGTGTGGGCCCAGATCGCCGGAGAGGGTGACGGCGAGGTGCGCACCGTCAGTCGTGTCGGGATCCGCATCTACCTCTCCGTCGGAGAGGGAGCCGAACCGGCCACCGACTTCACGGTCGAATCATTGACCGCCGCGCGCGATGCCGACGGACGTCCGCGCGTGTCGGCCCTCGTTCGGAACCTCGGTCGTCGCGCACTGGACCTCAACGGCGAACTTCGGCTGGGCAACGGTCCCGGCGGATTGTCGGCGGGGCCCTTCGATGCACAGCTCGGCACAACGCTGGGGGTCGGTGAGACGGCGCCGGTCGCGGTCGTGCTGGATCCGGTGATCCCCGACGGACCGTGGGACGCGCGGCTCACGCTGCGATCCGGCCCGGTGACGCGCCTGGCGACGGCGACGATCACGTTCCCCGCAACGCCCGCCTCGACGAGCACGCCCGTGGTGGCGGTCACCGGGGACGGTTCGCTGTTGGAGACCCCGGGCGGCCGCGCGCTCATCGCCGTCGCGGCTGCGCTCATCATCGCCGTCGCTGTCGCGCTGTTGTTGCTGCTGGTGCGGCGACGTCGAGAGCGACTGCGCTCTACGGGATGAGCGCGCTAGGGTAGGCGCACGATGCCTGACATGGAACCGGAGGAGCGCGAGTCGATCCTCGAAGAGCTGGAGGATCTCGAGTCGCTGAGAGCGATCTTCGAGCCGCGCGAGTTCAAGGGAGTCATGATCACCTGCGCCGAGTGTGGCGAGGATCATTACTACGGCTGGGAGATGCTGCGCGAGTCGCTCGAGCACATGCTGCAGACCGGCGAGCCTCGCATGCACGAGCCGGCGTATGAGCCGCATCCGGATGAGTACATCTCCTGGGATTACGGACGCGGCTACCTGGATGCGATGCAGGAGTCCGACGCCGAGGAGATGGAAGCGCCCCCGACCGACGAGGTCGCGGTCGCTGCGTGGCTCGGCGATCGCACGCGCTGCGCGTATTGTCGCGGCCGTCTGCCCCAGCGCGCGTTCGCCGAGTGGGTCTATTGCCCGTTCTGCGGCGCGAGCCTTGCGCCTCTGCGACTCGCGGACGCGCTCGCCGAGAAGGGCTGGACCGAAGACGACATCGCCAAGCTGATGGATCGATGCGGCTTCGAGCCGCCACTGGCTCCCGGAGAAGATCCAGTTCCGTAGTGCGCTACTTCGCGTATGGCTCCAACATGGATCTGCGTCAGATGGCCCGCAGGTGTCGCGGCGCGCGGCCACTCGGACCGGCGCTGCTGCGCGATCACGCCCTGACCTTCACGTGGGATTCACACGCGTGGGAGGGCGGCGTCGGTCACATCGAGCCGTCCGTGGGCGGGCTGGTCTGGGGCGTGCTCTGGGACTGCACCGACGAGCACTTGGATGCACTCGACCGCTATGAGGGTGTCGCCGACGGCGTCTACGCGCGCGCCACGTGTCTGGTCGAACACGACGGCGCTCCCGTGGAAGCCATCGTGTATACCGCGCTCGACAGCACGTACAAGAAGCCGTCGAAGCGTTATCTCCGCGCACTCGTGCGCGGCGCG
>JBKJXT010000313.1:0-7934 GCA_046716205.1 Actinomycetota bacterium | reverse complement strand
GCGGGGGCCCCGCGTGGGGGCCCCCCACGACGTACCAGGGCAGGGGGGAGCAGAGAAGAAGAACATCTGCCTGCTGCACACGGATATGACCGGCACGCTTTCGGTCGTGGCGTAAGTGGCGCGCATCCAGGGGGGAACTCACATGAAGATCGCACGATCGCTCGTCGTCGTCGTCGCGCTTGTCGCAACGACGTTCGCAGGATCGGCACATGCCGACGGAAGCTGCGCAGGTGCATCGTCCGGCGGAGACTGGCCGTCGTATGGTCACGATCTGGCGAACACGCGAAGCCAGCCGGCCGAGGACAAGATCAACGCATCCAACGTCGCCAACCTCGCTGCGGCGTGGACGTTCAACCTCAGGGTGCCGGGGGGCAGCGGCCAGATCCAGAGCACGCCGATCGTCGCCGACGGGTGTGTGTTCGCCGCGACCACGACGGGATACTTGTTCGCACTCAACGCGGACGACGGCAGCCTGGTGTGGTCCAAGAAGTACATCGCGAACGGCGCGTTCGGCGGCATGTGGTCGCCGTCGGTCGTCGATGGAGTGCTGTACGCCATCGTCAGCAATAACGGCGCGCCGAACGTAGTTGCGCACAACGCGCAGACGGGTGGGCTCATCTGGTCGAGCGCGCCGGTGGCGACGGATCCGGGAGCGTTCAGCAACGCGGGCGCCGTCGTGTTCGACGGGCTCGTGTTCGTCGGGCTGTCGGGCGCCGAGGGCGGACATTCCCGCTCAGGCGGCTGGGCTCTGGTGGACGCACGCACGGGAGATGTTCTCACGCGCGAGTTCACGGTGCCGCAAGCCGACTACGACCGCGGGTTCTCGGGCGGCTCGGTCTGGGCAACGGCCGTCGTGGACACCGAGGATATGTACCTCTACAACGGGACCGGACAGCCGTCGAATAGCGCCGTGCGCGCCGAGCACCAGTACACCAATGCGATCATCAAGATCGACGTTGCTCGTGCGCGCGACGCGTCAGGGAAGCCGGCGGCCTCCACGACGACCACGAACCCGCAGTTCGGAAAGATCGTGGACGCCTACAAGGGGCTCACCGACTACGGTCACGCGCCGCTGGATGGCAACACCAGCTGTCAGGTGCACGAGCGCGGTTGCGTGCTCTTCGACACCGACTTCGGCTCGTCGCCGAACCTGTTCACCAACTCGCGCGGCTACAAGATGGTCGGCGTGTACCAGAAGACCGGCGTTTACCACGCGCTGTACACCGAGCACATGCAGCGCGCCTGGACGAACACGATGTCCCCGATGATCGGACCTCCGTACCTCGCGAACGCAGCGAGCTCCGCGTTCGACGGCACCCAGATCATCAATGTGGGGTCCCACCCCGGCCAGATGGTCGCCGCCGAGAAGGACTTCGGTGCATACAGATGGATCTCGCCGACGGCCGGCGTGACGAACTACAACCCGACCGAGGTCGCCAACGGGGTCGCATACATCAATGACGCCAAGGGCTTCCTACACGCGGTCGACACCAGCAACGGGCTCCCGCTGCTCGCACATCCCATGGAGGCGGACACCGGTACTGCCTGCACGCCGGGATTGACCAGCGGCGGCGCTGCGATCGCCCGTCACACCGTCTTCTCGACGTGTGGCCAGTGGGTGATCGCGTACCGCCTGTAACGCTCGATCTCAAAAGGCCCTCCCCCAGCGGAGGGCCTTTTGACGTTCCGGTAGCAGGAACCAGGGCCGCCGCGTGGAAGCATGAGGCGTTTCCGATCCTCGAGGGGGGGACGATGAAGCGGTTCTCAGCAGCTATCGCGATCGTGTTGAGTCTGGGTGCGGGCATGCCGGCCGGCGCGGCTGCCCAGGTTGAGGTTGCGGGCCCCGGCGCGGCCGCGAACGGGTTCGCGTCTACCTTCGTTATGGTGGTGCACGATCAGCCGCTGCTGTTCATCAACGCCGATCCTGCCGCTCGTCACAACATCGAGGCGGTCGGCATCGGTGAGGACTCCAACCCGTGGTGCACCAGCTATCCCGCCGGCGCGTGCCCGATCTTCGCCAGCCCGTTCATCGACGCAGGGGAAACGGCGTCTGTGGACGTCAGCCACCTGAACGTTCCCTCGACATATCTGTTCGTGTGCGGGCTCCATCGCGCCACGATGACGGGCGCGCTGACCGTCCTGCAATGAACGCGATCAGATCGTAAGGAACACCACCACGCCGGCGAGCAGGTTCGGAACCGCCAGCGTCCGCGTCGCGGGGTCGAACCCGGGGTCTGCCGTACCGGGGGCGAGTTGGAAGATGACGCTCAACGATCCGTCTGCGGCGACACGGTAAACCTGCCCGCGCGCGAAGTCGGTCATTATCCACGAGTCCCCGTCCTTGACGAGTCCGTCGAAGGCGGCGAAGGGAACCGTCGCGATGGTGGTCCTCTGCGCCGTCTCGACGTCGAAGCGGAACAGTCCGCTGGCTGCGTTCACGAGTCCGAGCGTGTTCGCATACACCGCACCGTTGTCGAAGGACACGCCATCGGGTGATGGGATCGTCGCGAACGGCTCGACGACGCCGTCGCGGATCCGCTTGATCGAGTTGCCGCTCAGGCTCCCGACGTAGATGTCGCCGGTCGCGGGGTCGACGTCGAGGTCGTTGGACCCGCCGACCGCGATGCTCTGGCGTTGCGTCGGGTCGGCCATGTCGATGATGCGGACGTTCGCCCCGTCGGCGACGATGAACTTCTCTTCGAAGATAACCATGCCTTGCGGCGAGGAGAGACCCTCCACGATTACCTGGGGCTCGCCGCCCGGGACGAGCTTGGAGATCGATCGGCCCCGGTTGTTGGTGACGTACCAAGCGCCGGTGCGCGCATCCCACACGACGCACTCCGAACCCGCGTAGCCCGTGGAGATGCCGGACGGAACAGCGGGCGCGGACGGCGGGATCGTCGGCGGGAGCGAGCGGGCCGGCGAGATCGACAGCACGCCGGCCGCGATCGCGGCGGCGACACAGGCTCTGGCGGGGCGGGATAGTGAGCTCAAGACGGAGGCCTCCTCATGGATGAACGTCGCTCTCCATTTCGGAGTCCGCAGACGAACTCCTTCACCTTTCCGACCATTTGTCATGAAAAGGGAGGAACTAGGGCCTGCGGCTCGAACCTTCGGAGTGAGTCTCGGCCCGTCGCCGTCCGACGGTGCACCTGAGGGAGGAACACCTGATGAAGATGAAGATGAAGATGAACATCGTGCTGGCGTCGCTGCTCGCTGGCGCCGCGCTGAGCGGCGGCGTCGTCCAGGCGGCCGACGACTGCGGCGGCGCGACAAGTGGCGGGGAATGGCGCGGCTACGGTGCCGACCTGTCGAACACGAGGTCGCAGCCTGCCGAAACAACGATCGGCACGACGAAGGCTGCCGCGCTCGCCCCCAAGTGGTCCGTCGCGATCGACGCCGCGGGCATGGCCGGGAACTTCCAGGTGACCCCTGCGGTCGCCGACGGCTGCGTCTACGTCGGCACGACCGACGGCTGGGTGGCCGCGTTCCACGCCGACACCGGCGCCCTCGACTGGAAGGTCCGGCTCGACATCGAGACGGGAGGCTTCGGCGGCCGGATCGTCGGCTCGCCGGCCGTGGAGAACGGTCACGTCTATATCCACGCGAACGAGTACGGAAACCCGATCACCGGTAAGGGGCCGTCGCTCGTCAGCCTCGATCAGGACACCGGCGCGCTGGAGTGGCGCACCACGCTCGACTCGCTGGAGAACGCGTACGTCAACTCGAGCCCGGTCCTGTTCAACGGAATGGTGTTCTCGGGGATCGCCGGACCGGAGTCATCGCCGCGGGCGCGCGGCGGCTATGCGATCCTCGACGCCGAGACCGGCGAGATCCTCGTGAAGCGCTACACCATCAACGACGACGACTACGCGAAGGGACACGCCGGCGCCTCCATCTGGTCCACCGCCGCGATCGACACGACGACGGGCTATGCCTACGCCGGCGGTGGCAACCCGGCGTCGAAGAAGGTCGAGCACCCCTTCTCGAACGCTCTGCTGAAGATCGACGTGAACCCGGCGCGCGCCAGCTTCGGCAAGATCGTCGCCGCGTTCAAAGGTAATCACGACGCGTACAGCCAGACCGTCGCGAACCAGCCGGCCTGCGATCTGCTGGGCGACCACCCGAGCCTGCAGTACTCCGACATCTGGAGCGCGCCGTGCGGCCAGCTCGACCTTGACTTCGGGGCGTCTCCCAACCTGTTCCGCACCGCTGAAGGCAAGCTGATGGTCGGCGCCTTGCAGAAGTCGGGTGTCTACCACGCCGCTAACACGGACCTGATGACCTACGGGTTCTCGCTGCCCGTCGGCGCGCCGTGCTTCGCGTGCAACGCAGCCTCGGCATCCACCGCCGGCGACAAGATCTTCGTCGCGTCCGTCCCGCCGGGACAGCTCACCTCGATCGACGGATCCGAGGCGCTGTATCGCTGGGCGGCACCACTCGGCGACGGGCTGCACTTCCAGCCGGTCAGCAACGCCAACGGCGTCGTGTACGTGATGGACGGGCACGGCTACCTGAACGCGATGGATGCGGCAACCGGTGTCCCTCTCCTTCGTCGCAACATGTCCCCCGACGCCGGTGGCGCAACGTCGCGCGCACTGACCTCGTCGGCCGGTGTCGCGATCGCTCGCAACACCGGCTACGCCGCATCGGGGAAGGTCCTCGTCGCGTACGCGTAAACCTGCGCAGGACAGGAAGCGGGCGGACCACGCTCGCCCGCTTCCTGTCTGCTGGGCCTACGAAGGCGGGTCAGGCGGGCTGACTGTGATCAGCTCGCGCGCCAGTCGATCGAGACGATCCGTACCGGCTCCGACACGCCTTTCAACGGGGCCTCCCGCACCTCGCCGGTCGGCACGTGCACACCGATGCATTCCATCGTGGACTGACTCGCCACGATCTCGCCTCCCTCGGCGAGCGCGCCTATGCGCGCGGCTTCGTGGACGCCCTTGCCGTGATAGTTACCGGACACCTCCGCTGCCTCGGTCGCATGGAGCCCCACGCGGACCTGCGGCGCGAAGCCGTGCGCGCGCCGGTGATCGCTGAGGGCGCGCTGGATCGCTATCGCGCATGCGACGGCTTCATCCGCGGTTTCGAAGGCGACGAAGAACCCGTCGCCGGTGTGGGCGACTTCCTCACCGCGATGATCACGGAACCGAGACCGGAGAGCGTCGTCGTGCCACTTCAACAAGTCCGTCCACGCGTCGTCGCCGATCGCCTCGACCAGGTTGGTTGACCGAACGATGTCCGAGAACAAGAAGGTCTTCGCCACGCGGCGTCCGGCGGGCTCAGGCGCGGTCGCGATCGACGCAAGCCGTTCGCGCGCGATCTGCGCGTCGGGCACCGCGCCGAACTTCTCGAAGGTCGAAAGCGCGGTGTTGTACTCGAACTCCGCGCCGTCGCGGTCGCCTTCGGCGAGATAGATGTCCCCGAGCGTGAGGCAAACACGCGCGGCCTCATAGAGCACGTCGGTTTCCTTCCATAGCCGCCGCCCGAGTTTGGCCTCGACCTCAGCGCCGGTCAGGTCTCCTTCGGAGAGCTTCACCAACGCGGCTCCTGCGGCAGCCGCCGCGTGCATCGCTGTGCTGCTGAACGCTTCTGCGATCTTCCGCAGCTCCGCCACGCAGGCGGCGGCGGTAGCGGTGTCGCCGGTCGCGAGCGCGACCTCCACCATCGTCGGGAGGATCTTTGCGCGCTCCAACGGCGGCAGGTTCTCGTCGGCGAGTGCACGCTTCAGCGAGCTGGCGGCGGCGCCGACCTTGCCGCGGCGCATCTGGGCGAGCGCCATCCCGGGCTGCGGGATGACACCGAGCTCGTTGGCCTGTCGGAACGCCTGCTCGGCGCCGTCGATGTCTCCCATCCGCAGCCGGATCTCGCCGAGTTCCTTGAACGCGCTCGCCGAGAACATGACGTTGAAAGAGCTGAGTTCCTCGGTCGCGGCGCGCGCCTCTTCCTCCGCATCGCTGAGCGACCCTCGCAGACGCATGATCTCGGCGCGATGCACACGGCACACGCCGGGGAACCCGTTGATCGCCTGTCGGTCGCACCACCGCTTCGCAGCCTCAGCCCATTGGCCCGCGCGCTGCCAGTCCGCGATCGCGGACATCGCGGTGATCGTGATGCAGTAGATCGAGCCGGTCGCGAACGCGCCGAGTTCGCCGGACACGGCTGCAACCGTCGCTTCCTCGAGCAGTGCCTGACCGCGATCGACCTCCCCGGCGTGGATGCTCATCAAGCCTTCGATCGCGAGGGCGAATGCCGTGAGGTCCTTATCGCCGAACTTCTCACCGAGGCGGCGCGCCTCCCGCGCGCACGCCATCGCCTGCGCCATGTCTCCTGTTTGCCGCGCCACGAGGGTCGAGAACATGCTCAGGTAGCCGTGCTCGACACACTCCTCTTCGGTGGAAAGCAACTGCGTCGCTCTGTTCATCCACGCCGTCGCCACCGACGTCTCGCCCAGGTCGATGTGGTGATCGAACATCTTCAACGCGGCGTAGGCGGCGCGGCGCGGCTGTCCCGCGGCGAGATAGGCAGCATGGGCTCGCTCGCGCGAGGCGATGCAGTCGCGCATCTTGCCCATCCACCACGATGACTCCGCGAGCAGCATCAGGTCGTCGGGGCCCAACGACTCCTCGACGTCGGTCTTGCTGAGCAACTCCAGGGCCTCGCCCCACGCGAACCGGACCGTCGCGTCGCGCGCCTGGATCAATGCCTGGGTCATGTACGGATGATTGTGGCACACGACCCATGGCCTGGGGAGCCCCCTCGGGGGCCCGAGGGACGAACCACGCGGAACGGGCCCCCGATCCCGCCGGAGACCTCGAAGATCAGAGCAGCACATCGATATCCTCGTTCTTGTGCTCCCAGTCGAAGGTTCCGGCGCGCAGCTCGATCAGGGTTCGGTGAGCATCGCGGCGGTCGTGCTGGCGGCCGGGCTCGGAACGCGCTTGCGCCCGTTGACGGACCTCCGCCCGAAGGCGCTGTGTCCGGTCGCCAACGTCCCGCTCCTCGACGATGCGCTCACACGTGCGTCGGCGGTGACCGATGTGCTCGCGGTCAACGCACACCATCACGCGGATCAGATCGTCGCTCACGTCGGCGACCGAGCACACGTCTCGGTCGAGCCGGTCGCGCTCGGCACCGGCGGCGCGCTCGGCAACCTGATGGACTGGATCGATGGGCGGTCCGTGCTCTCCTTGAACGCCGACGCATACCATGCACAGGATCTCGCAACGTTCGCTTGTGGATGGGATCCACAGACGGCCCGCTTGCTGGTCGTGCGCGACGCCACGCGACCCGACTTCGCCGGCGACCTGCGGTTCGCAGGCGCGGCCTTGATGCCCTTCGACGCGATACGCACCCTCGGCCGTGAGTTCTCCAGCCTGCACACCACCGTCTGGATGCCATGGCTGCAGGCAGGTCGCGCAGAGCTCTGGACCTCCGAGGATCGGTTCTTCGATTGCGGAACACCGCGCGATTATCTCGAGGCGAACCTCCACGCGTCCGGTGGCGAAACGGTCATCGGCGACGGCGCGCATGTGCTCGGTCGCGCGGAGCGCTGCGTGTTGTGGCCGGGTGTCACGGTCAAGGCCGACGAGGAGTTACGGGACGCCATCCGCGCACGCGACGACGTCACCGTTCAGGTCTAGATCGCCTTGCCGGGATTCAGGATCCCGCGAGGATCCAAGGTGCGTTTGATCGCTCGCTGCACCGCGTGGGCTGCTGGATCCAGCTCGGCCGCCAGGTAGCGATGCTTGAGCGCGCCGACGCCTTGCTCGGCGGTGATCGTTCCGCCGTGGGCGTGCGCGGCGCGCACGATCTCATCGAAGGCCGCGCGGGCGGCGAGCTCGGATGTGGGATCGCTGGGATCGAAGACGATGGTTGGGTGCATGTTGCCGTCGCCGGCGTGTCCGAAGGTGCCGATCGTCATCCCGTGG
>JBKJXT010000312.1:0-3257 GCA_046716205.1 Actinomycetota bacterium | reverse complement strand
TTCGGTGTGGCCGACGAGGAAGCGCTCGGCACGCATGGGGCCGATCACATGACCGCGCATGAACCGGACGCGGTCCGCGCCGACTACGTCATCACGGAGTTCGGCGGGATGCGCTTCCCGCTGCCCGGCGACCCCGTCATGCCTGTCATGGTCGGGGAGAAGGGCACCTACTGGTGCAAGCTCCGGGTCCGCGGCACCCCCGGTCACGCGAGCGTCCCGTTCGGTGCCGACAACGCGATCGTGAAGATGGCCGAGGTCGTTCGTCGCCTCGACGCTTACCAACCGCAGACGCGGGTGATCGACATCTGGCGCCGGTTCGTCGATTCGCTGGGCCTTCCCGAGGAGATGGCCGCGCCGATGAAGGACCCGGCGCGCATCGACGAGGTCGCCGCGCAGGCCGGCGGCGGCCTCGGCAAGATGATCCACTCCTGCACCCACACCACGATCGCCCAGACGATGCTGCTCGGTGGGGTGAAGACGAACATCATCCCCGACACCGCCGAGCTCCAGTTGGACATCCGTACCCTGCCCGACGTCACCGGCGCGCAGGTGCGCGCGATGCTCGACGAGGCGCTGGGTGACATGGCCGGCGAGGTCGAGGTGGTGGACGCCGCCGAGTCGCGCGGTACCGAGTCGGCGATCGATACTCCGCTGTGGGATGTCCTGGCGCAGACGACCGCGTCGCTTGTTCCCGGCGCGCGCACGGTGCCGTTCTTGATGGTGGCCGCGACCGACGCACGTTTCTTCCGCCGGATCGGGGCGACGGCGTACGGCTACGGCTTGCTGAGCGAGCAGATCCCGTTCGACCAGTTCGCAGCGATGTTCCACGGGGACAATGAGCGGGTGGACGTGGAGTCGCTGGGGCTGTGCACGGAGCTGTGGCTGCGGACCGCGCAGACGTTCCTGGGTTAGGCCTCTTCTTCCACAACGGGAGCCGCGGGAGCCGCGGGAGCCGCGGGAGCCGCGTCGACCGCCGGCGTGCGGCGCCGCAGGTACAGCACGCTCACCGCCGCGAGCGCGAGCGTCAACGGATACCCCAAGAAGATCGCGGACGCGCCCAGCAGTTCCGGCTCGTCCTTCGCGATCAGCACCGTCCGCAGCGCCGCGCGCCCGATGAACACCACCGCCCACGCCGTCGTGACGAACATGTGCGGCCGCAGGACGTCGGCGCGTTGGTAGTGCTCGGCCGGCTTGTGCTCGAGCGCGGCCGCGAACACCGCGCTGGTCGGCTGCTTGATCGCCACCGTCAGCAGCAACATCGCGCCGAACAGGTAGCCGATGATGACGCCGGGGACGAAGTAGGCGCTCGCGCTCTTGGTGAACAGCGCGATGCCCACCGCGATGCCCAGGCCCGCCAGGCCGAACAGCGAGCGCTTGACCTCTTGCTTGCGCACGAGCCGGTAGATCGCAGCCGCCAGGCCGTAGCCGAAGGCGAGCAGTGCGGCGACGGTCAGTGACCACAGGAAGTTGGCGGTCACGAACAGGATCGCCGGGATGGCGCCGTCGATCATGTCGCGCTTGCCGCCGATCATGCGGCGGAACTGCTCGATATCGCTCTCAGACCACTGCGTGCCTGACGGCTTCTGTGCGGGGGTGGGTTGTTCGTCGGTCACGGACGCTCCTTCGGGTCGAAGAGCGAAGTGTACGGGGCGCAACGACGAACCGACAGGGGGTCGCTCGTCCCATTCGGCCGGGATGTGCAGCTACGAGCTCACAGCAATCCGGCCAGCGTGTCGCCGAGTGCGCGCTCGGGCAGTGCCGGAGCGTCGTAGGCGTAGTAGCCGCCGGCTCTGCCCGTGGTACGCAGGGCGGTGGGCGCGTCGCTGCCGAAGATCACGCGCTCCGCGCCGACCTGCGAGATCATCTCTCGCACGGCGCTCACCGAGATGAGGCCGCCGGTGGAGGCCGTATCGAAGAAGATGCCTGGAACCTTCCACAGCCGCTCGAAATGCGGGATGCCTGCATGAGCCAGGATCAGCTTCAGCTTCGGGAGCTTCTCCATCACGATCTCGACGTCTTCGGGCGGCCCGAACCCCAGGTGCGCCAGCACCGGCAGCCCGGCGTCGGAGACTCGCTTGAGGACCGGCAGCGCCTCGGGCAAGCGGTAGCGATGCAGCCACAGGTGGAGCTTCAGTCCGCGCGCCTGCGGCAGCCATCGGTCGAGCTCGTCGTGCGCGTCGGTCCCCAGCGTCGGGTTGACGAACGCGAACGGCAGGAAACGATCGGGATGCGCGCGCGCCGCGGCGAACACCCCCTCGTTCACCGGGCGCGGGATCGCGGTGAGGCGCTGGCGCGCCTTGGAATACGTCGGCATCCGCAGCGGCGGCAGGACCATGCACGCGTGGAAGATCGTCGTGAGCCGCTTGTGGATCGGGCCGACGGTGAGGTTGGCCGCGGGGATGAGGCAGGCCTTGTCGACGCCGGCCCGGTCCATCGCCGCAAGCAGCTGGTCGGGCGGAAGCTCTTCCTCGAGGTGGGTGTGCGCATCGATCACCATGGCCGCTGAGATTACGCCAGCGTGCGCCGAAGGGCGTGCGCGCCGCCGCTCGTTCTAGGATTGCGCGCCATGGACCTCTCACTGAGCCCGTCGGAGATCTCCTTCCGCGACCAGATCCGCGCCTGGATCGCAGACAACATGCCGCCCGAGTGGATCGCGCTCGGCCGCACGATGCCCCCCGGGTTCGACGAACGCGTGGCGCTCGCCAAGATGTGGGAGCGCACGCTCTTCGAAGCCGGCTACGCCGGCATCTCGTGGCCAACCGAGTACGGCGGGCGCGGGGCTACGTTGATGGAGCAGGTGATCTTCCACGAGGAGATGGCGCGCGCCCGGGCACCGCAGATCTCGGTGAACTTCGTCGGCATCAACCTCGCCGGCCCCACCATCCGCATCCACGGTAACGAGGAGCAGAAGCAGCGCTACCTGCCGAAGATCCTCCCGATGGAGGAGGTCTGGTGCCAGGGCTTCAGCGAGCCCAACGCCGGCAGCGACCTCGCCAACGTGCAGACGCGCGCCGTGCTCGACGGCGATCGATTCATCGTCAACGGGCAGAAGGTCTGGACCTCTTACGCGCACATCTCCGACTTCATCATGTGCTTGGTCCGCACCAGCGCCGACGGCCCCAAGCAGAAGGGCCTCAGCTACCTGATCATCGACATGAAGACGCCGGGCATCGAGGCCCGCCCACTGCGACAGATCACCGGCGAGAGCGAGTTCAACGAGGTGTTCTTCAGCGACGTGAACGTCCCGGTGGAGAACC
>JBKJXT010000311.1:0-3102 GCA_046716205.1 Actinomycetota bacterium | reverse complement strand
GGGTGAGGACATGGTGGCCGCTGATGCCGTCGAAGGAACGCGAGAGCAGGATCACCTCGTGACTCGTGTCGAAGCGCCCGGTCGCGCGTACGCGCCGATAGGATGCCTCGCCGCCGGACGTTGTCGCGAACAGCTCCTCGACGCGTGCCTCCGGCGCCTGTTCGCGCGCCTCGAAGCGATCGTTGAACCGCCGGCGCTCCTCCAGGCGGTGCAGCTGCCAGAAGCCGAGCTGCACGAACGTCACAACGACGGCGAGCACCAGGATCGTGAGCACGATCCATCGGGGCCGCCTGAGCTGTTCGAGCATCGACGCGAGCGTAGCCTGGGCGCTGCACGGGGATAGGAAGGATCGTATGCGTGTTTATGTAGAGGTCGGTGCCAAGAAGGTGTTCGCCGGCGCGCTCGAGTGGCCGGGGTTGTGTCGCGGCGGACGCGACGAGGACGCGGCGCTGGAGGCGCTAGTGGCCTATGGCCCCCGCTACCGAGCGGCGTTGGCGGGCGCTCGCTCGTTCGCAACGCCGCGATCCGTCTCGGGACTCGAGGTGGTCGAGCGACTCAAGGGAAACGCGACGACGGACTTCGGCGTGCCCGGCATCGCACCGACCGAGGACGCCGAGACGCTGACCGCCTCACAGCTCAAGCGCCAGACCGAGTTGCTCCAGGCCGCATGGAGCGCGCTCGACCGATCGGCGGAGGCCGCGCGCGGGGCAACGTTGAAGACGGGGCCGCGCGGCGGGGGACGTTCGCTCGACGCGATCGTCGAGCATGTCTTCGAGGCCGACCGCTCTTATCTCTCCGGGCTCGGCGGCCGGTATCGATCGGACGCACGGGCGGCGGACGCGATGCCGGAACTACGCGCGGTCGTGCTCGAGACGATCGCATCACGAGCGCGAGGGGAAGCGCCTCCGCCTTCACCGCGTCGCACGTCGCCCCTGTGGAGCCCGCGCTACACGGTGCGGCGCTCGGCATGGCACGCACTTGACCACGCCTGGGAGATCGAGGACCGCGCGTCGTAAAGCCGACATTCCTGCGCATATCTGCTTCGGGTGTATCTTTCCGCGGGCCCGTGACGCTACACACCTCATAGGTGCACCGTCGGTTCGCGCGTCTCATCTATCCACCAAGCGCGTACCGAGGGTGATGGCGAGGGGGTGTCGTGCGTACCAAGGGGACGATCTTCACCGGGCGGGACCTCTCCGCGGGGGATCACGTCTGTTGGTCGTACTCCAGCGACGACGAGCATCGCGCCGTCATCTCCTCGTTCTTCGCCGAAGGCATCGAACGCGGGGAGCGCATCGCTTACTTCGCCCCGGTCGAGTTGCGCGCGCGCCTTCCCGTGTACGTGGGATCGCGCTACGAGGAACTGTCGGCGAGCGGACAACTGGTGGAACTCGCCACCGAGGAAGCTCTGGTGCCCGGCGCTGAGTTCGACTCCCTGACGTTGCTACGAGGGTGGGAGGCGCTCACCACCGCTTCGGTGGATGCGGGCTATCGCGGTCTGCGAGCCGCGGGCGAAGCGGGATGGTTGCTGGAGCGTGCGGGCCTCGGGTTGCCGTTCACGCAGTACGAGTTCCGCGCCGACCTCCTCGTCGCTCGCGTACCGTTGACGGCGTTGTGTTGCTACGACCTCCGGCTGCTCGATCACAACGCGGTCGGGGTTGCGCGCGCTTTGCACCCGCTCACGATGGGACAGACGGGTCGTGACGCCGGGTTCTCGCTCACCTCGGCAGGCGAAGGCACCGTGATGCTCGCCGGCGAGATCGACCAGCTCCACGCGGCTCGGATCGGGACCCTGCTCGCCGAGGCCGCTCGTGACATCACCGAGCTCGAGCTCAGCGGCCTGCAGTTCGTGGATGTGACGGGCTTCCGTGCACTCGCTGAGGCGGCCGCCGCCATCGATTCGGTCCATGGGCGGGTTCGGTTCACCGGCGCCTCCGACAGCTTCCAACGCACGTGGATCCTGCTGGGCCTCGACGCGCGCGTCGACTTCGCGTCACCGGGCTGAAACGGCGCTGTTATGGATGGTCAAGTGACACCCGTGGGTCGCGGCGCAACGTCCAGACGCGCAAGCCGCTGAGCGGTTCGACGACGTCGCGTGCAATCTCGAATCCGAGGCGCTCGTAGAACACGATGTTGCGATCGTTGAACGTTTCGAGATAGCACGGCACGCGTGCCTCGTCTGCGCGTTTCAGGATGGGACGGAGCAGCGCAGTGCCGACGCCGCGCCCCTGATAGTTCGGCTCGACCCCGACGACCATGAGGTACCAGAACTCCTGGGGCATCGCTGCGGCCGCCAGCGGCTGCAGGAAGTCGAGCATCTGTCCGAACTTGATGAAGGCGTCTTGACCCAAGATGCTCGGGAGCTGGTCGAGTCCAGACTGCGCGGCGCGCTCGGGTGTGATCTCACCCCCGGGAGGGATCCACACAGCGGCGCCGCCTGCAGAGATGAAGGCTTCCCCGAACTGGTGGCCGTAGTGGAGAAGCGTCGCGAACAGATCCGGAGAGCGTTGCGCGCGTTGCTCGGGATCCGGCAGGACGTAGGTCTGCAGCGGGTCGTCGTGGAACGCGCGCGAGAGCGCCTGCGCGGCCTCCTGGATGTCGGTCACCTTCAGCTTGTCGATGTCCAGCAGCGCCACGTCGGATGCCCCCCTCGCTGTGCGAACACATGCCCCTCTTCGCCCGTGGTAGGCGAGGTTCCTGCACTGGTGCGGAACGGTCGACAGCGCGGACGCGGTGGGTGGTAGTCTCGGGGCTCCGATTCGGGGCTGTAGCTCAGCTGGTAGAGCACTTGGCTGGCAGCCAAGGGGTCAGGGGTTCGAGTCCCCTCAGCTCCACAACCTATCTCCGCAGGTCAGTGTGAGAGTTCGGTACCCGTGTCCCACATCGGCTTCGGTACCTGTGCCCCACTCTGCGACCCGGCTTCGGCTCCTTGGCGACACTGGCTCCGGTACCTATGTCCCACCGCCTCCACCCTGTTGACTTCGGCTCAGCCGAGTCAAGGGGGAGCCCATGCTTCAGGAGTTGTCGATGGTTGAGCAGCGGTATCTGGCCGTGCGTGAGGTGCTCGATTCCGGCGCCGCGATCAACGACGTGGCGACCCGC
>JBKJXT010000310.1:0-4256 GCA_046716205.1 Actinomycetota bacterium | reverse complement strand
GCTCACCCCGGGCGCGAGCGTGCCGCTGCTGTTCCCGATCGAGGGACCGCGGTCGGGCGGGGTGATCGTCAGCGAGATCGATGCGGACGGAGCGGTGCGGTGGGGACCGGCCGCCTTCCGCGGATGTCAGTCCGCGATCACAAACCAGGCCCAGGCGGCGATCGGTGAACACGAGGGCACCTTGTTCGTCGGGTGCGCCGCACCTCAAGCGTTCATCGCGCAGGTTCCCGGGGTTCCGGTGATCGCCACGCTGAAACGATCCGATCCCAACGACCAGCACGTGCACTTCCTGCCCGGCAGCTATGCGACCGGCGACGTGTACGAAGATCCCGTCTCGCGCCGCTTGCTGGTCGTGGGCGCCGCCGCGAACCGCCCGGCGCAGGCGGTGTGGGTGTTCGATCTGGAGCATCGCACCTACGTCGGTCAGGTCGCAGCCGGCGATGCGAACGTCCTGGGGGCCGGTGTGGTGCCCTCGCTCGGACGCGTGTATGTCGGTATCGACGGCGCCCTGCTGATCACCAGCGACCGCGGGTACGAGATCCCGCAGGCCACCTCCGTCCGAGTGGATCTCAACCTCGGTCCGATCGTCGGCGTCGGGTTCAACCGCACCGTCGTCGTGCCGCTGCGAGGCCCGAACGGCAGCTGGGTCTTCGGCGTGTTCAAGGACACGATCCCCGACGGCTCGTTCGCGCCTGGCGAACCGGTCGCCTACTCGGTCCTCGACAAGCTCACCTCCGATACGCCGCAGTTCGCGGGTGACGCGCAGGCGTTCGGCGCGCGCATCCACGAGATCGGCGGTATCAACGCCGTCGCCCAGAACGTCTTCCCGCTGCGCGGCAACTACTGGCGCGACGTCGGGACGAACACCGGCCTGCGGGACGGCGACCGCGATCTGTTCCTGGCCAACGTCCGGCGCGCACACCTCAGCGAAGGCGACGCCAGCGGCGAATCGATCGCGGCCGATCCCGATGCGAACACGATCTCTGATCACGGCACCGTCTCGCGGGCGGCGATCGTGTTGCCGCGCCGCTGGCCTTACGAGCCCTCGGCGTGCAGCGACTTCGGCCGCGCCCCCGACAATGACGTGACCCAAGGCGCATCCTCGTCTTGTGATTTCACGTCCGGCACCGTCACGGTCGATGCGACGTTCGAGGGCGGCGGTGCCGCCGAGCTCGTCTCGATCGGCACGGCGCGCAGCACCACCTCGATGGTGCGCCTGGGTACCAGTGGCATGGCGGTGCTGACCGAAGCGGAGTCTCGCGACGTGCGGATCGGAGAGGACGTGCAGATCGGCGTCGCGCGATCGTGGGCCGTCGCCGAGGCGCGCGGCGCGCCGGGCAGCGCGAAGGCCGACTTCGGCCGGCGGTTCGAGTACGTCGTCGCCGGCGACTTCTCCTGCGATCTGGACTGCGATCCGTCCGCCGTGCTGGCGGCTCTGACCGACGTGCTCGGTGTCAACGTCCGCGTCGAGATGCCGGCGGCTGAGGTGCGGGCGACGCCCGGCGGCGCGCACGCGCACGCCTTCCGCGAGGTCTGGCAACACCGCGAGGGCGTCGTGGTCGACAATCAGGATCCCAACGCTGCACAGGTACCCGCGTTGCGGCTCGTCTTCATCAACGACAACACGCTGGCGTCGCGGGTCATCGTGGAGCTCGCGGGGACCAAGGCCGACGCGACGTCGGTGCGGCTCGTCCCGCGCGCGCCCGACCTCCCGCCGCTTCCCGATCAGCCCGGCGTCGTGATCCATCCGCCGCCGCAGCTGGACGGCAGAGGTCCGGCCATCGTCGAGCGCTTGCCGGAGCCGATCCAGAAGGTCATCCGCACGCTCGGCCACGGATGGAAGCTCCTCACGACGGGCACGCCGGGGATGGTGACCAGAGCGATAGCGCTGTGGCTCGTGCTGCTCGCCCCGCTGATCGTGGCAGACCGGCTGCGGGCACTCCGGCACGCCGGGGTCGGCCCGTGAGCGCGCCGAACCCCCCGTGGCGGATCGCAGCGATCGTCGGCGCTGCCGCCGTCGTCATGGGCACGTTCGTCCTGCAGGCGCCGCAAGCCTCGCGGGAGACCGTGATCACCGGGGCCGGAGGTGTCGGAAGCGGTCCCGGGGCTCCCAGCGGATCGACACGCGGCACGACCGGTGGCGCCGTCACGGTGAAGCCCGCGCGACGCGGTCTGGAGTGCGCGCCGGGGCGCAACGGCGGGTCGACCGACGTCGGCGTCACCGCGTCGAGCATCAAGCTCGGCGCGACCGTCGTGGACAGCGGGGTCGGCGCGAGCTTCCTGCGTGACGCGCGCTACGGGATGCTCGCTGTCGCGAACGAGGTCAACCGCTCGGGCGGGATCTGCGGCCGCAAGCTCGACCTGTCGCTGGTGGACGACGGTTGGGACTTCCGTCAGGGCGGCGACTTCCTGCGCAACCTCGTCGAAGACAGGAAGGTCTTCGCACTGGCCGTCGTCCCGTCCTCGGAGGGCCTCAAGAACGTCTCCGACGCCGGCTACCTCGCCGAGCAACGTATCCCCGTCGTCGGCACAGACGGGATGTTGATCAACCAATACACCGATCCGTTCATCTGGCCGGTGTCGGCATCGACCATCTCCACGATGCACATCATGGTCAAGCAAGCCTACGACGCCGGCGCTCGGCGCTTCGGCATCGTCTACGAGCACACTTACCACTTCGGGCTGGAAGGGGCGTACGCCTACAACGAAGCGGTGAAGCGCGTCACGGGCGCGGAGGTCCCCGGGTACGCGAGCCCCCTCGCCGATCCGCGATGCGACGAACGGTTCTGCGGCATCGCCGCGGCGCAGGCGAGCTACGGCACAGAGATCCAGACATTCAACAACGCGTGCCTGTCGGGTCAGCGGTGCGACTTCGTCGCGTTGCTGCTTGAGCCGGCAACCGCGCTCACCTGGATGACCGGCGGGTCGATCACCCCCGCGGACGGGATCCGCATGGCGGGACCACAGCCGTTGTTCTCGCGCAGCTTCGCCGAGGAGTGCGGCACCCGGTGCCACAACATGTGGCTCTGGACGGGGTTCCACCCGCCGATCGGCGGCAACCTCGGGAAGCCGGCGGTGAAGCGGTACGTGGATGCGATCCGCGCGACGACTTCCTCTGCCGACGTGACGAGCACCTTCCTGCAAGGCTCCTACGTCGGGATGCGGATGCTCGTGCAGGCGCTGAGAGAAGTCGGGCCCGATCTCACGCGGGAGCGGTTGATCGCGGCGCTCGATTCGATGCGTCTCGATACCGGCCTGTCGGCGCCGCTGTCGTGGCGCCCAGGCAACCACTTCGCGAACGCCACGATGGAGGCATGGTCGATCCAGTACAAGGATCGCTTCTCGGGATGGGCCGACCAGCGCGTCTCGATGCGCGATCCGTGGGTCGGCAAGGACATCCCACCGTGAGCCAGCTCCCCGTCTTCCTGCTGCTCTCCCTCCCGCTCATCGGTGCGTTCGCCTTGTTCGCACTCGGCGTGGTCGTGATCCATCGCGCGTCCCGCGTCCTCAACCTCGCGCACGGCGCGATGGCGATGGTCCCGGCCTACTTCGCCTTCGAGCTGTCGCGCGCCGGCGTCCCGGCCGCCCTCGCGCTCATCGCGGGCGTCGCGTCCGGCGCGCTGCTGGGCGTCGGGGTCGAGCGGCTCTTCGTGCGCGCGTTGCGCCCGCACGGCGAGACCGCGCAAACGGTCGGCACCGTCGCCGCGCTGGGGCTGCTCGTCGGGATCGCGGTGAAGGTGTGGGGGACGACGCCGCGGATCGCGGTCGGTGTGTTCCCCGATGGTGGGATCGACGTCGGAGCATCGGTGCTGCGGTGGGGCCAGATCGGACTGTTCGGAGTGGCGGCCATCGCCTGCGCCGGCGCGTTCGCCTTCTTCAACCTCACCGGAACCGGCCTCGCGATGCGCGGCGTCGCCGACAACAGGCGCGCGGCGGCCCTCATGGGGGTCGACCCGGATCGCATGACGGTGCTCGCGTGGGCGATCGGCGGCGCGCTCGCCGGGCTCGCCGGCACGTTGCTTGCGGCCGTAACGGTCCTGCATCCCATCAACCTGACGTTGTTGGTTCTCCCCGCCTTCGTCGCGGCGCTGATCGGCGGGCTCGAGAGTATGCCCGGCGCGCTGTGGGGGTCGACGATCGTCGGCGTCGTTCAGGGGATGGTTCCCGCGATCGCGCTGATCCCGGGGATCGGATCCTTCGGCCGCCAGGTCGGCGCCTCCCAGGTCGTGCTGGCACTCGTTGCATTCGGGGTGATG
>JBKJXT010000309.1:0-5539 GCA_046716205.1 Actinomycetota bacterium | reverse complement strand
GCGTATCCCTGATGCCACCTGTCCTGGTCGATCGTGTAGGTCTTGCGCAGAACGAGGCCCGACGCCGCGTCGATGAGCGCGAACCCGCCACGGAAGCCGGTGCGGATCTCCTCATCGTCGTGTTGCGCCGCGTCTCCCGACACGCCTTGGAACACGATGCCGTTCCACACCGTGGGACTCGCGAACGCGTCCGCACCTTCCTGGGCGTCGATCGTCGCGCGCCAGAGCTCGACACCGGTCTGCTGATCGAGGGCGACGACGTAGGGCGCGCCGACCAAGGAAACGGCGGCGAACACCCGGCCGTCGTCCACCGCGACCGTGGAGTTGATCGTGCCGGCGTCGAGGTGCTGCGCCCACACACGCGCGCCGGTACTTGCGTCGATCGCGTAGACCCAGCCCATGTTCGATCCGACGAAGACGCAGCCGCCGGCGACGATGGGCGTGCCGGTGAAGTCGCCGTCGCCACCACCCTTGCCCTTGGATGAGAACGACCAGATGGGCTGCAGCGTCATCGCTTCGAGGGTGCCGATGCCGGTCTCCGCATCCTGTGACCGCGTGTTCGCGAGATCGTGCCCGAAGACCGGCCACTCGCCGCCCGCCGTCGCAGGCGCAGAGCACGCGCCTGCATCAGCTGCCGCGCCGCCGAGAGGCAGACAGACGAGCAGCAGGGCAAGAGCGATCAGTGGATGTCTCGTCATGGTGGGCGGCTCCGATGAGAAGATCGTTACTGAACGATGGTGATCGTGCCCTTCATCGTGCTCGGGTGGATGCTGCAGTAGAAGGCGTAGTCGCCGGTCGGCAAGAGGGTGAGGCCGACGACGGGATCCGTCTCGCCAGTTCCGATCACGTTGGACTTGAAGAGCGGGACGGTGGTACTTCCCTGCTTGAATCGGACCGACACGACATCATGCTCCGCCGCGTCGGCATTCACGAACGTGACGGGCTGCGACTTGACGACGAGGACCTTCGGTGTGGCGTACCCGGCCTGGAAGCCCCCAGGACCCGCCACTGCGGTGTTGACTGCTGCCTGCGACGGAACCGCGGAGAGGGCTGCGATCAGCGACATCGAAGCGGCGATAAGGATCTTGCGCATCTGTTTCCTCCTACACTCCGCGCCTGCCTGCGGAGCAACGATAGTCCCGGACGTGATTGTTTTCCGTACGAAGTGTTGTAATCCTGCCAGGACCACACCGGAACTTCTCCGCTGAAACCGGGACAAGCCGGAAGTCGACCCGAAGAGGCTACGGAAGATCGAGCGCGACGCCGGCGACCAACAGCATCGGGAACGCGCCCTGGAACGATCCTTCGAAGTCGTGCGCGCCCGACCATGACGAGAACGGGATGATCGCGTCTTCGACGACACCGTCGCCGGATGGCATCGCATACTCCAGTTCGGCTCCACCTTCGCCGCCGCCGATCTCGGATCCCTGCACCGCGGCGTCCATCAGTCCGACGACGAGGTCGATGTTGTCGGGCAACGGCATCGTGTGCTTGATCTCCTCCGCGCTGCCGACGGCTCCGGCAAATATCTGCGTGCCGCCGGTGAACTCGGTGTTGTCAACATCGAAGACGACACCGTCGCCGATCGAGGTGCACTTGTGCTCGCCCTCGATGCGCACGTCATAGGACCACCACTCGTTCGGGGTCGCGGTACCGCCGTCGGTGCCGAACCCGATCGCGTAGTAGGTCCCCGGCGCGAGGCCGGCGCGAGGCTTCGAAGCCGTGTGGTAGAACGGCCCATCCGGCGTCGTCGTGGAAACCTTGGTGGTCTCTCCCCCCTCGAGCCCCACGACGATCGCGCGTGGCGCGCTTCCGGTGGACTCGACCCGATAGGCCTCGATCGCCTTCGTCGCCGCGTTCACGATGTACACGCCGGAGGCAAGATGCCAGTTCGTGTTGTTACTCACGGGCCTGAACGGCCGGGTGCCGTAGGGCTCGAGGCCGAGGAAGCTGGAGCCCTGCGGTAGCTCGAACCGCATCGCGCGATAGCCCGGCGTCGGGCCGCCCATGGAGCAGGTGGTGACCTCGGTCGCCCGGGCTGCAGCCCCCACGACCGAGCACATGATGATGACGAGCGCGGATATCCGTTTCACAAGTCCTCCCGGGCCCTAGTGTTCGCTGAGATCAGCGCGGTTCCTTCCTGCGCGCCGGGGTTCTCTTCCGAAGCTCCCATTTCCCCCCTGTTGCGACCTGCCGGATAGAAGGATTCGCACCCGGTCCGTCGAAGCAGCCGGTGGGATCGAAACTAACTCGATGGAGAAAGACCATGCCTGTAGTTCGTTCGCGCTCCAAGCTCGGCGTCGGCCTGCTCGTCTTGGCGATCGCCGCGACCGTGAGCGTCTCCGCACAAGCAGCGCCCCCGTCGTGCTCGGATGACCCCGTCGGTGGCGGAGACTGGCCGCAGATGGGCAACGACATCACCGGCGCGCGCAACCAGGACAAGGAATTCTTCCTCGACGCGCTGCGGGTTGCGCAGCTGGCGCCGGCATGGGTCTTCGACGTGAACCGCGCGACCGGCATGTCCAACAACGAGGTCACGGGGTATCCGATCATCGGCAACGGCTGCGTCTACGTCGGCTCGAGCATGGGCAGCCAGCTCACGGAGGGGTGGGTCTTCGGCATCAACGCCGACAGCGGGGAGCTCGTCTGGCGCACGAAGGTCAAGGGTGGCGTCTACAGCACGGTCGCCTACGACGCCGGCTACATCTACGCCTTCGTGTCGCGCGTCGGCGCGCCCCGCGTGGTCAAGCTCGACGCCGACGACGGCACGATCATCTGGGACATCGTCGTGGATCACCAGAAGGGGTCCGACGCAGTCTCCAGCCCCATCGTGTTCGACGGGATGGTCTGGGTCGGCATCTCCGGCACCTCCGCCGAGATCAACGAGGGTGACCGGTCAACCTTCCAGGGGAACTTCGTCCTGCTCGACAAGGTCACGGGCGCACAGCTCGTCAAGACCTACACGATCCCCGAGTTCGACGAGAACGGCGACAGCCGGTGGGAGAAGGGTTTCTCGGGCGGCTCGATCTGGGCGTCGATGTCGGTAGACCCCGAGACGAAGTACGGCTACACCGGCACAGGCAACCCTTTCGATTACGAGAACGAGTACATCACGACGAACTCGATCCTGAAGCTCGACCTTGACAAGAACCGCCCCACGTTCGGCCAGATCGTCGGCGCGTACAAGGGCGATATCGAGGAGTACGTTCCCGAGCTTGCCGACACCGTTCCGTGCCAGGAGCTCGAGGAGATCGGCGGTGTCTTCGCCCTGGGCCTGGAGTGTCTGCGCCTCGACCTGGACTTCGGGACGACCCCCAACATCATGAAGATGCCCGACGGCACCAAGCTCGTCGCGGCCGGACAGAAGTCGGGAGTCCTGCACGCAGTCGACGCCGCGACCATGCGCCCTGCGTGGAAGCAGCTGCTGGGTGTGCCGTCGCCGGTCGGCGGCATCGTCGGCTCGTCTGCTTACGACGGCACCGCGTTGTACGGCCCGCACACGATCGGCAGCTACATGTGGTCGATGCCGAAGGCCGGCGGGACGCCGCGCTGGGTCGCGCCTGTTGGGTCGGCCGTGAATTGGGGTCCGCCGGCCACCTACGCGAACAAGATCGTCTACACCGTCGAGCTTGACGGTTTCCTCGACGCTTTCGACGCGGGTACCGGCGCGCCGCTGTTGCGCTACCCGCTGATGGCCGCCGCCGAAGCGCCCGGCTCACTCTTGCCGGTGACCGACAGGCCGCCGCTGAGCTGGGGTGGCGTCAGCGTCGCTCGCCACACCGTCTACGTGAGCGCCGGCGTTGGGCTCACATCCGCTGGCATGAACTCGTTCCCGACGGGCTACGTCATGGCGTTTCGCCTGCGTCCGACTCCAACACCGTAACGACACCTGCACATCCCGGACGGCGTGTCCGGTCGCTTGGGAGATTCGTCATGACAAATCGAGACGGAGCTCCACGAGGAGGGGGAAAGATGAAGCACACGAGAATACGCATCACCGCACTCGGGCTTGCTCTCTGCACGGCAGCCGTCGTGCTCAGCGTCGGCGGCGCAAGCGCTGCGTCTGGATGCGCGCCGGCCGCGCATGTGGGCGGCGATTGGCCGATCTACGGGCAGAGCTACGCGAACGCGCGCAGTCAGCCGGCAGAGAAGACCATCTCGCCGACGACCGTCGCGACTCTCGAGCCAGCGTGGACCTTCTCGCCCGGCAATGTCGGGGGCAAGGGGCAGTTGCAGTCCACCCCGGTGATCGGCGGCGGCTGCGTCTACGTGACGACCTCATCCGGCTACATCTATGCGCTGAACGCCGACACAGGTGAGCTGCAGTGGGGCGATCGCTACGCGGTCACCGTTCAGGGCGTCTGCTGCGGCGGCACGCTGTTCGCACCGGCGTACCACGAGGGCGTGCTCTACATGAACGTCTCCTCGAATCCGGCAACCGGGGGCGCGGGTCCGCACGTGCTGGCGCTCAACGCCGCGACGGGCGCGGTCATCTGGCGCAGCTTGCCGGTCTCAACCGAGCCCGGGGCGTACACCAACTCCAGCGCCGTGTGGTACGAAGGGATGATCTGGATCGGGATCTCCGGTCCCGAGCAGGCCCCGAACCGCGTCGGCGGCTTCGCGTTCCTCGACGCCAACACGGGCGAGATCCTCGTGCGCACGCGCACGATCCCGGACGACCAGGCTGCGAAGGGCTACGGCGGCGGCTCGATCTGGACGACGGCAGCCTTCGACCCTACGAACGACACCGGCTACGCCGGCACCGGTCAGCCTTCTGCGTGGGCCGGCAACGAGAGCGAGCGCGTCAACGCGATCGTGAAGTTCGATGCGGACCGCACCAGCCCGACGTTCGGTCAGATCCTCGACTCGATGAAGGGGACCTGGGACGACGCACCGTACATCGACGTCGACTTCGCCGGCTCCCCCACGCTCTACAAGGACGCGCTCGGTGAGACGATGGTCGCGGAGTTCCAGAAGTCGGGCTGGCTCCACGCCGGCTACACGCGCCACATGACCGCAGGGTGGTCGCGCCCGGTCGCGCCGTTCGGCACCGCGCTCGGCAACTACTCCTCGACCGCAACCGATGGCAAGAACATCTTCGTGCACGGGTTCCTGCCCGGGCAGCTGTGGTCGGTCAACGGGACCACCGGCATCCCGAACTGGGTCGTCCCGGTTCCCACGACGCTGGCCGCCAACCCGGTCACCTATACCAACGGCGTGGTGTACCTGCCCGACGGCAAGGGCGTCCTCAACGCGTTCGACGCCACCACGGGCGCGACGCTGCTCGCGCGCCCGATGTCTGCGGACACGCCCGCGGCGTGCGGCAACAGCGGTGGTGGACTCTCGATCGCTCGCAACACCGTGTACTCGGTGTGCGGTGACAAGGGTGTCCAGTTCAGCATCGGACCGACCGACGCCGCATCCGGGTGGCTGATCGCCTACCGCCTCGCCGCGTAAGCACAACGTGATCGTGGCCCACCATAGGGCGGGCCACCACGTAACACGGCAGGGGGGGGCAGAGAAAAAAAACATAAGCCAG
>JBKJXT010000308.1:0-2580 GCA_046716205.1 Actinomycetota bacterium | reverse complement strand
TTAACCTGGCCCCCAACGACGATGGGCTGTCGCTGACGGTTGATACCTACCCGCCGGTGCCGGTCGCCCAGGTCGATCAGGACCGGGGCTCCGCAACCTCCACCGCAGGCGGGTATTCGGGCATCGCGGTGCAGACCGAGTCGTATCAGCGTTCGCAGAGCGTCCGCTACGGAGCCGGGATGACGCGGACCGGCTCGCTCACGTCCGGAACCTTGACGGTGAAGGGCCAAGGCACTTTCATCACGCCTCAGTGGATCGCGATGGCCAGCGGAGTCGATGCATCGCTGGTGTACATCGGATAGCGCTGGGGTAGGTAGACTGAGACGAGGCCCCCCTCATAGAGATCGGGGCCTCTTTCAGCATGTCCGACCCAGTCCTCGCGCCACTGCTGACCGCCTCGCCCGCCCTGGATGAGGCGCGATCGGTGCTGTCCGCGCTCGGCACGCTGACGGTCATCGAAGCCGCACGCGCGCCGGTGCTCGCGTCGCTCGAAGGGTCCTGGCTCGTGGTAACCGCCACGGGACGCGATGCGGAGCGTCTCGCCGCCGAAACGGCCGCGTGGACCAGCGGCGTGGTGCACTTCCCGGCGTGGGAGACGTTGCCGCACGAGCGCCTGTCGCCGCGACCTGAAACGGTAGCCCGGCGCCTCGAGGCCTTGCGGCGCATGCGGACGGGCGACGCGCGCATCGTTATCGCGCCCGTGCTCGCCACGATGCAGCACATGGTGCCCGGCGCGCACACGATCGAGCCGGTCCGCATCGCCGTCGGGGAGGACCTCGATCCCGAGATCCTCGTGCGCGACCTCGTGGCGCTGGACTACCGGCGCACCGACCTGGTCGAGCGACGAGGCGAGCTCGCGGTCCGTGGTGGACTCGTCGACCTGTTCCCGCCCACGTTGGATCACCCGGTGCGCGTGGAGTTCTTCGGCGACACGATCGAATCGATGCGCACGTTCGCCGTGGCGAGCCAGCGGTCGCTTGATCAGATCCAAGAGGTCGTGGCGTACCCGTGCCGTGAGCTCCTGCCGACCGAGGAGGTCCGAGGCCGTGCGATCGCCGCCATCGAGCGCTACCCCGCCGAGCGCATCGAACTGAACCGCCTGGCCGACGGCATGACCTTCGAAGGCGTCGAGGCCCTCATCGACATGCTCTGGGACGACCCGCCGGTGCTGCGCGATGCGCTGTCGGAGGGAACGCGCGTGCTCATCGTCGATCCGAAACGCACGCTCGATCGCGCCACCGAGCTGATCCGCGAGATGGAAGAGTTGCGGACCGCGGCCTGGAGCTCCGCATCAGAAGGTGGACGCGCGCCGGCCGGCGGCGGCCTTGCCGAGAAGGCGCGCGCACTGGGCGACGAGCACGCGGTGCTGACGCCGTTCCGCGCCGAGAACGCCGTGCTCGAGGCGAGCTCGTGGGACGTCGCGCGCGGCGACACGCAGCGCATGGCCGCGGCGGCCAAGGAGCTGCTTCGCGACGGCCTCGCGGTCGTGGTGTGCGCGCCCACCTACGGCGCGGCGGAGCGGGTTCGCGAGGTACTCGCCGGTTTCGAGATCGCCGCGCCGATCATGGACGGCCGGCCGACGGGAACCGCGGCGATCGCGGTCACGCCGATCGGAGAGGGCTTCTGGTCGCCGGCGCTGGGCCTGGCGATCATCGGCGAGAGCGATCTGTTCGGGAAACGCCGGCCACACCGCGAGCCGAAGACCGGCCGCCGCTACGCGGCGCCGCTGGACCTCGTTCCCGGCGACCTCGTCGTGCACGTCGTGCACGGTGTTGGGCGCTACGTCGGGATGGAGACGCGCGCGATCGGCGACAGCGTCAACGACTACATCGTGCTCGACTACTCCGAGGGCGACAAGCTCTTCGTCCCTGCCGATCAGCTCGACGCCGTCAGCAAGTACATCGGAGCCGAAGCGCCGAAGCTCAACCGCCTGGGGACCGGGGACTGGGCGCGCACCAAGGCCAAGGTCCGCAAGGCCGTCCGCGACATGGCCGATGAGCTCATCAAGTTGTACTCGGCGCGCGCCCAGTCGCAAGGTTTCGCCTTCAGCCAGGACCAGCCGTGGCAGCGCGAGCTGGAGGACGCGTTCCCCTATGTCGAGACGCGCGATCAGCTCATCACGATCGACGAAGTGAAGACCGATATGGAGCGCCCGTCACCCATGGACCGGCTGGTCTGCGGTGACGTCGGGTTCGGCAAGACCGAGATCGCGATCCGCGCTGCGTTCAAAGCGGTGCTCGACCAGAAGCAGGCCGCGGTGCTGGTGCCGACGACGTTGCTCGCCCAGCAACACTTCGCCACCTTCACCGAACGCTACGCGCCGTTCCCCGTCCGCGTCGGGTTGCTGTCGAGGTTCGTCACCGCGAAGGAATCCAAGCGAACGTTGGACGAGATCGCGACGGGGAAGATCGACGTCGTGATCGGCACGCACCGGTTGCTGCAGAAGGACGTCGTGTTCGCCGACCTCGGCCTGCTGGTCGTCGATGAGGAACAGCGGTTCGGGGTGGGACACAAGGAACGCCTGAAGCAACTGAAGACGAGTGTGGACGTGCTGACGATGACCGCGACGCCGATCCCGCG
>JBKJXT010000307.1:0-11489 GCA_046716205.1 Actinomycetota bacterium | reverse complement strand
CGTACGCGATCGCGTCGTTGACCACGAGCGCCGGCGCGCCGAGCGCCTCGCGGAGGATCGAGCGCAGGTCGAGACCTTCGATGCCGGCGTGCTTGCCGGGCAGCGAAACCACGACGCCGTTCTCGTCCACGAGCCCAGGCACGCACAAACCGACGCCATCGCAGGGCATCGCGCCGTCGAGCGATCCCGCCGCAGCGATGACGGCTTCGGTGATCGCGGCCGGGGTGCCGTCCACCGGCGAGGGCGTTGCGTTCGCGCGTTGCAGCGTTCCGTCGACGAACACGCCCGCCTTCAGCCGGGTTCCGCCCAGATCGAACGCGAGCACCTTCATGCCGGGAAGATGCCGCGCGCGTCCACGTCGTACAGCGCGCCTTGAAACCGCAGGCCGCGCAGGCGCGCGTCGCGGTCCAGCGACCCGAACGCGGGCTGCGCCTCGATCGTTCCGTCGAACCCGGCGCGCACGCCGAAGATCGACTCGATCACCAGCTGCACCCAGGAGCCGTTCGAAGAGCAGGTCCAGTCGTTGATGTAGGGGAACTCGGCCGGCGCTTTGATCGCGCCGCCAGCCTCGTAGGGAGCGAACTCCTGCGTGAAGTGCGCCTGGCCGTAGGGCCCTTGGTTCGCGGACGCGACGAGGTCGCGCAGCCACGACACCGCATCGTCGATCCGCCCGATGCGCCACAGACCCGCCAGCGCGCCCGGCGGCCATGCCGGATAGGCGCCGTTCCACTGGTGGTCGGGCCGGTTGCTGTAGTAGGCGTCCGGGTCCTCTGCGGACAGCGCGCGCATCCAGTTCGGCGTGCGCAGCTCGCGCAGGCAGAAGTCGGCCATCTCCTCACGCTGGGACGGCGAGAGGTCATCGCCCATCGTGTACAGCACGGTGAGGAAGTCGTAGCAGTGCCGCACCGGCACGAGCGTCCCGTCGGGCTGGCGGGTATTCCAGTAGCCGCCGCCGTCGACGTAGAGCTTCTGGATCTGCGCGACGAGCGCATCGGCTTGTCCGCGCATCTCTTCGGCCGCGGCGGCGTCGCCTTCGAGCGCGGCCGCCGTGCGCAGGTTGAACACGTTGCCGGCGTTCAGCGCGGCCACCTCGTGTACGTAGGTGCTCACACACTCCAGCAGGTTGTTGATCCCGCCGTAGTCGGCGAGCCCGGTGGGCGTGCGGAACTTCTCCCAATGGTTGGCGAAGCGTCGCACGTGGTCGCGCACCGTCATCGGGGCGCCGTCGGGGAGCGGCACCTGCTGATCGAGCCAGGCGCGATCACCGCTCCAGCGCAGGTACTCGTTGATCATGCGCATCATCGCGTAGTCGTTGACCGAGTACCACGCACCCATCGGCGCGCCGGTGAGCCACTCGGTGCCGAAGCACGTGTGCACGTCGGTCGCCATCCAATGCTCCAGGTGGCGCTTCATGACCGCGGGGTCGAGCAATGCGTGGACCTGTCCACTCAGCGAGTAGTCCCACAGGAACGTCGCCGTCTGCCAGAACGCCGGCATCAATGTGTCGTAGGTGCGGCCGAGCACCGGACTCTGGCGTCGGAAGTACACGACCCCGAGCGCGCCGAGGTTGTAGATCTTCCGAAGGTCTTCGTCGCTCGTTTCCAGCACCGGCAGGGATCCGCCGTACCGGTCGTTGTCCGGCGTGAACACCGAGGAGAGCTCGGTGGTCCAGTCCTGATGCGCCCGCGCGAGCTCGGCGGGCATCGACTGCAACAGGCGCGTGGCGAGCGCGCGCCCGGTGTCCTCGCGCTCACCCATCGCCGCCACGAAGCGGAACTCCGTGCGCGAGCCCGCGCCGGCCCACGTGCGCCACGTCAGCCGCGTCGGCTCGACGCGCTCGGGCATCGGCCAGCCTGCCTGCACCCACGCCGCAGCCGAGGACCGCGCGACGAACGCGACGCCATCCGGCGCGACGCGCGGCTCGTTGTCCTTCTCGCCCGGCGGGTAGGGCGCACGCCACGGCTCGGTCTGGCGGGTGATACCCCCGCGCACGCCGATGCCGACCTCGAGGTCGCGATCGCCGCCCTCGTTGGTCACTTCGATCGACACGAGCACGGCCATCTCGCCGACGGCCAGTGCGGTCGTCGTGCGGACGGCCCATCCATCCCAGGACGCCTCGCGCACGATGCGGTCGGGGAACCACGTGAGCGTCACCGGGCGTCCCGTCGTCGCGAAGTAGCGACCGTTGAGGAAGAAACCGCCGGTCGAAACCCACTCCGAGCCGAACGGCGGGAAGCTCACGCACTTGATCGCGACGGGGTCGATGTCGGCTTGCGCAACGCCCAAGAAGTTCGTGAGCGCCGGCGGATTGAACATCTCGCCGGCGCGGTGGGTCATCGGTGAGCTCTTCAGCTCATCGACGCTGGGGATCACGTCGCCCCCTCGAAGATCCGCGCGAACCGCGGGTAGTAGAGCGAATCATCCTTGAGCGTGACGTCTGCGGTCCCGATCGACACGTACGTTGCGACGAGGTCCGCGCCGGCGAGCTCCGGATGCGCCTTGCCCGCGTAGACGAAGGCATCCGCGCGCGCTGCTTCCTCGGGGACGAAGACGGCGACCGGTTCGCTCCACGGTCCCTGCGGCGCGGGGGCGGTCCGCAGGCCCAGCGACCGGCCAACCATCGCGGTGAGGACGAACTTCTCGCCGCGGCGATGGACGGTGAACTCCGTGTGGCCGTCGTCCACGATGACCGCGGGCTCACCGCCCCACCCATCGCCCGACCACCACTGCAGACCGCTGAGATCTCCGCGGGCCGCTTCGGCCGCGGGGAGACGCGATACGGAGATGCGGTTGCGGCGATCCCACCCGTAGAGGAACAGCTCGTCGCCCTCGACACATGCTGCCGCGCCGATGGTGATCGGCGATGCTTCCAGCGGCGCGACGGTGGACCAGCGCCAGTCCTCCGGCTCGTCGTCGGGGTTCTCGACCAGCACGGCCGTCCATCCGAACACGTCGAAGAAACCGAGCGGACCCAACAGTCGCCAGTCCTCGATACCGCCGTCTCGCGCGCCCTGCGCCGGCCGCACGAGCATGAAGAACAGCAGCAGGCGCGCGCCGAGCCTCACGCCGTCGAGCGGCCACAACCAGTTCGGTGCATCGACCTCGAACAGCGACGCCGGCGCGCCACCCGCTTCCCCCCAGATGAAGCGGATGGCGCTTGAAGCCGGATCGTCGCCCCCCAGAACGGCGATGGAATTACGGATGAACGTGGCGTTGGCTCGGTCGGCGTCGCGACCGTCGCCGATGAAGGTGTCGCCGAACAGCCACAACGTGCGGCCGGGCGCGAGCGGAACCGAGTACGCGTCGTCGCTGCCGAGCCATCGCGGGTCGCGATGGAACACCGCGTCCGCCTCGGGCCACGCCTGCGCGCGCACATTCAAACCCGGACCTCGAAGCTCGTGCGATCACCGCGGTAATAGGCGCGGAAGAGCTCGAAGGGCGTGCCGTGCTCGTCGGTTGTCAGTGCGGTGAGTTCGAGCATCGCACTGCCGATGTCGACCCCCAGTGCGTCGGCGAGCTCGCGACTCGCCACCGCCGCCTCGATGCGGCGCCACCCCCCGCCCGGGCGCGCATCGAAGTCCTGCGCGAGGGTGTCGTAGAGGCTCCGGCTGCTGAGGTCCATCGTCGCGACCGACTCGAACCGCGGCATCGGGAGCCAGGTGTCCACCTTCACGATCGGATCGCCGTTGGCGGTGCGGACGCGGCTGATGTGCACGACGCGCGCGCCCGGCCCCAGACCCAGGTCGGTCGCCACCTGTTGGGGAGCCTCCATGATCTCTTGGCGCAGGATCCGTGTGCCGGTGTCGTAGCCACGCGCGCCCATCTCGTCGGTGAACCCGCGAAGCTCCTGCACTACGAGATCGGCGGGTTTGGGACGGGTGACGAACGTGCCGCGCCCCCGCTCCTTCTGGACGAGACCCTCGGCCACCAGCTCGTTCAGCGCCTGGCGAACCACCGTCCGGGACAGCCCGTAGATGGTGCACAGCTCGCCTTCGGCCGGCAGCGGGTCGCCGGGCACGAAGGTTCCCCGCGCGATCTGGTCGCGCAGGATCTCGGCGAGCTGGGCGTAGAAAGGGACCGGCGCGCCTCGGTGGATCAAGTCGGTGCCAACCAAATCGATGCTCATATCATCCTGTACTCTTGTCATTACAGGTCAGCCACTACTATAGTCTTCTCGTCGGGCCCGTCAAGACCTTTCGCGAGACTTCTGACTTGAAGCAGCTGCTCCGCTTGGCCCGGGACCGAGCCGATCTGATCGCGCTCGGAGCCCTCCTGGTAACGGTTCCACTGCTCCCCAAGGGCGTCCCCGGGGGGATCTACGGCCTCGGCCTGGTGACGGGCGCGGGCCTGGCACTGCAGTCGATCGGCGTGGTGCTCGTCTACCGCTCCAACCGGATCATCGACTTCTCGCAGGTTCAGATCGGCGTGCTGTCCGCGGTCCTGTTCAGGCTCTTGGTGGAGCAGCACGCGATCCTGAGCCTGGTGCGGGCAGCCTGCGAACCGTGCGTGCCACGCGAGACGCGCCTCGGGCTCGCGATCACCTACTGGGTCGCGCTTGCCGTGTCGCTCGCGGTCGCGCTCGGGCTGTCGCTTGTCGTCTATCGGTTCGTCGTGCGGCGCTTCGCCGACGCGCCGCGGATGGTGCTCACCCTCGCGACGATCGGCATCGCGCAGTTCCTCGCGTTCCTGCAGTCGGTGCTGCCGCGACTGCTCGCGACCTCCGACCAACGCCGGCTGAGCCAGCTCCCGCAAGCGGTGGCGGCCCCTCCCCCGTTCGAGATCACCGCAGGGTGGGACCCGGTGGTGTTCCGCGCGCCGGACGTGCTGACCCTCTCGATCGCCGGGGCGGTGATCGGCCTGCTGTTCGCCTATCTCCGCCGAAGCCAGACGGGGATCGCGATCCGCGCGTCGGCGGAGAACCGCGACCGCGCCGCCACCCTCGGGATCAACGTGGATCGGACCACGCAGCGCGTGTGGTTGACGGCGGCGTTGCTCAACGCCGTCGCGGCGATCCTGATCGCGATGTCGGCACCGGCGGCGCCACCGGCGTCTCTGGACGTCGCCTCGATGGTGCGCATCCTCGCGGCCGCCGTGATCGCGTCGTTGACCTCCATCCCCCTCGCGGCACTCGGCGCGATGGTGCTCGGGGTGTTCGATCAAGCCTTGCTGTGGTCTTTCCGGGCGAGCGCGGTCGCCGACGGGTTCATGACGGCAGTGATCGGGCTCGTGCTGTTGTTGCAGCGCGCGCGGTTCTCCCGCGTCGAGCAGGAACTCGCCGGCGCATGGCGCGCCGCGCGCGAGGTGCGTCCGATCCCCCGAGAGATGCGCGCGATGCAGCCGGTCCGCAACGCGATCCGGACGCTGTCGATCGTGGGCGCCATCGTGGTGGTAGGCCTGCCGTTCGTGCTGTCGCCGACACAGGTCAACATCACGACGATCACGCTCATCTACGCGATGGTCGGGCTCTCACTGCTGATCCTCAGCGGCTGGGCGGGGCAGATCAGTTTGGGACAGTTCGCGTTCGCGGCGGTCGGTGGATACGTCGCGTCGCTTGCGAGCGCGAACGCGAACCTCCCCTTGTTGCTGTGCCTGGTCGTCGCAGCGATCGCCGGCGCGGTCGCGGCCGTAGTCGTCGGTGTGCCGGCGCTGAAGATGCGCGGGCTGCATCTGGCGATCTCGACGCTGGCGATCGCCGCCGCCACGACGGCGATCCTGCTCAACCCGTCCTACCTCGGCGCGCACCTTCCGGATTCGGTCGAGCGCGGATCGCTGATCGGGCTGTCGCTGAAGAGCCATCGCGCCTTCTATTACTTCACGCTCGTCCTGCTCGTTCTGGTGGTCGTGGCGGTCGCCGGACTCCGACGCAGCAAGGTCGGGCGCGCGTTGATCGCGTCGCGTGACAACGAAGCTGCCGCGCAGTCCTTCTCGATCGCGCCGGTACGCGTTCGGCTCGGCGCGTTCGCGATGTCGGGCGGCATCGCCGCGATGGCCGGTGGGCTGTTCGTGTTCCACCAGTTCGGCCTGAAAGCAGCGTCGTTCACCCCCGACGTCAGCGTCGCGATGTTCCTGATGGTGGTGATCGGCGGGTTGGGGTCGATCGCCGGACCCCTGATCGGCGCCGCCTACCTCGGGATTCTGAACCTCTTCGCAGCAACGCCGGCGATCGTGTTCCTGGCGACCGGCGGCGGCGTGGTCGTGCTGCTGCTGTTCGCGCCGGGCGGTCTGGTTCAGCTGTTCGCGGACCTCCGCGACGCGTGGCTGCGCCGCGTGGCCAAGCGCTTCCACATGATCGTGCCGAGCCTGCTCGCGGATGCGCGCGCTGGGTCGGTCGATCTGCGCGCGCCCGTGATGCCGCGTCAGAGCGCGTTCGTCGCCGGACGCTACCGGCTCGAGGACCCGACATGAGCCTGCAGCGGCTCGGACGTCGTCCGCTGATCCCCTCGGCGCGCGAGGTGGCCGCGGGCGTGGAGGTCGAGCAGGTCGCCGCGCCACAGGGCGCCGGCGGCGAGCCCGAGGTCGCGCCGCGGCGCTCGGTGCTCGCTGCGATCCGCGACATGAACCCGGCGCGCTACACGCAAGGTCGCTCCATGCTCCCGCTGATCGTGCTGTCCGCCTCGGGGTTGTTCGCTGGGCTCTACGACCAAACGCTGGGCCTGTTGTTGCCCGAGATCCGGGCCGATTTCGCCTTCGACCTCCAGTTCCTACTGACGCTGGGCGCGCTGATGTCGGCGGTGTCGCTGTTGCTGGGACCGGCGGTCGGCTACGTGCTGGACCGGGTGCGGCGCGTGCGGCTGTTCCGCGCAGGCGTGGTCGTGACGGCTGCCTCGGCGCTGGCGACCGGCGTCGCGACGGGGCTGCCGATGCTCGTGGCGGGACGCGTCGGCACGGGGATGGGAAACGCGATCGCGCAACCGGCATCGTTCCCGCTGCTGGCCGACTCCTATCCCCCCGACAGCCGCGCGCGTGTGTTCTCGTTCGCGTGGATGGCCGGCGTCCTTGCGCAGGTGCTGGGGCCGATCGCCGGCGGCGCGCTGGCGATCGCGTTCGGGTCGCGCACGACGGTGCTGGTGATCGGCGGCGCGTCGGCGATCGTCGGGCTCGGCGCCTTCCTGTTGAACGAGCCACGACGCGGCTACGAGGATCGCCTGGCCGCCGGCGCCGACGAGGAGATGGCCGCCGAGGAGCAGCCGCCGGTGAGCTGGGGTGAGTCGTGGCGCGCCGCGCGGGCGGTGACCACCGTCCGGCGCCTGTGGTACGCGGCGCCGTTCCTGCAACTCGCCGGCGCGGCGCTGCTGCCGACGCTCGCGATCTATTACGCGACGCAGTTCGGCCTGACGCTGCAGCAACGCGCGATCGTCTTGGTCGTCACCGGCGTCGTCGGCGTGATCGCGCTGCTGCTGTCTGGACCCGTCGCCGATCGCGTGCTGCGCGACCGGCCGGGACGGCTGATGGTGATCATGGGCGGGATGCTGGTGATCCAGGCGCTGGTGATCGTCGGTCTCGCGTTCTCCGGCTCGATCTGGTTGTCGGTCGCGATCAACCTGCCGCTGGCGTTCACCAGCAACCTGTTCGCACCTGCCCTGCTGACGCTGCTCTCCAAGACGGTGCCGGCGCGCATCCGCGGGCTCGGACTGCAGACCTCCGCGCCGTGGCAGCTGCTGGGTCTGCTGTTCCTGCCGGTGCTGGGTGCGCTGGCCGACACGCTGACGCTGCGCCACGCGATGCTGCTGCTGCCGCCCTTCTATCTGGTCGCCGCCGTCATCCTGGGCACCGCGTCCTACGGCGTCGAGCGCGACATCAAAGCCGCGCGAGCCGCCGACCTCGCGCAGGAGGCGGCACGGCAGGCTCGCGTCGCCGGCCGGCGCACGATGGTCGTGTGCCGCGACGTCGACGTCAGCTACGACGGCGTGCAGGTCCTGTTCGGCGTCGACCTCGACGTCGCCCAGGGCGAGATCGTCGCGCTGCTGGGGACCAACGGCGCGGGGAAGTCGACGCTGCTACGCGCGATCGCCGGGATCCACGAAGCCTCGGGCGGCGCGATCTTCCTCGGTGAGCGCGACCTGACCCATGTCCCCCCGCACGAGATCGCGTCCGCCGGCGTGGTGCTCGTACCCGGCGGTCGCGCGATCTTCCCCGCGCTGACCGTCGAGGAGAACCTGCGCGCGGCCGGGTGGCTCCGGCGCGCCGACCAGGACGCGCTGCGCGTCCGCACCGAGGAGGTGCTGGACTTCTTCCCGTCGCTGCGCGCGCGCCTGGGCGAGCAGGCCGGGAACCTCTCGGGCGGAGAACAACAGATGCTCGCGCTCGGCCAGGCGTTCCTGATGGAGCCGTCGCTGCTGATGATCGACGAGCTGTCGCTGGGGCTTGCGCCGGCGATCGTCGAACAGCTGCTGGAGATCCTGCGCGCGATCCACGCCGGCGGGACGACGATCATCTTGGTCGAGCAGTCGATCAACGTGGCGCTGACCGTCGCGCAGCGCGCGGTGTTCATGGAGAAGGGCGAGGTCGTGTTCGACGGCGACACACAGGATCTGCTGCATCGGGGCGACGTATTGCGGTCGGTGTTCCTCGGCGGCGCGCGTACCGGCGCAGGGCTCGTTCGCTCCACGACGCGCGCCGAGCGCGCCCGCGAGGCCGGCGAAGTGCTGCTGGAGGCGCGCGACGTGCGCGTGCGGTTCGGCGGCGTTGACGCGTTGCAGGGCGTGTCGCTCGACATCTCATCCCGTGAGATCGTCGGCATCATCGGTCCCAACGGTGCCGGCAAGACGACGTTGTTCGACGCGCTCTCGGGCGCGACGCCGATCGACGGCGGGGCGGTGCGGCTGGGCGGCGTCGAGGTGACCGGTCTCCCGCCGGATGCGCGGGCGCGCCTCGGGCTCGGACGCTCCTTCCAGAGCGCGCGCCTGTTCGGCACCCTCACGGCGCGGGAGTCGATCGCCGTTGCGATGCATCGTCATCTCACCGACGAGAACGCGATGCTGGCGGGGATCTGGGCGCCCAAGGTCCGCAACGCCGAGCGCCGGGTGACGCGTCGTGTCGACACCCTGATCGAGATCTTGGGGCTGACCGCCTACGCGGACAAGTTCGTCAGCGAGCTATCAACGGCGACGCGGCGCATCGTGGATATCGCCTGCGTGATGTCGTCGGAGCCGCGGGTGCTGCTGCTCGACGAGCCCTCGAGCGGGCTGGCGCAGGCTGAGACCGAAGAACTCGGGCCACTGCTCGAGCGTCTGGTGCGCGAAACCGGCTGCGGCCTCGCGTTGATCGAGCACGACATCCCGCTGGTCAGCGCCTTGAGCCACCGCATGATCGCGATGGATCTGGGCCGCGTGCTCACCGAAGGGTCGCCGGCGGAGGTGATCGCTCATCCCGAGGTCGTGCGCGCGTACCTCGGGACATCCGAAGATGTGATCGCGCGCTCGGGACGAAGGAACTAACCGACAAGGGAGACGTATGGCAGCACCTAAGCGCAGCATCAAGGTCGACCGGAAGATCTTCCAACAGACCATGGACACGATGGTGGCCAACGCCGCGACGGTCATCAAAGGCAAGGAGCAGGTGATCAGGCTGGCGCTGATCGCGATGCTGGCCGATGGCCACATCCTGTTCGAGGACGCGCCGGGCACGGGCAAGACGATGCTGTCGCGAGCGCTCTCGCGCACGATGAGCGCGACCTCCACGCGCATCCAGTGCACGCCGGACCTTCTGCCGTCCGACGTCACCGGCTCACCCGTGCTCGATCGCAAGACCGGCGACTTCCTGTTCCGTCCGGGACCGATCTTCGGCAACGTCGTGCTGGCCGACGAGATCAACCGCGCGACGCCGAAGACGCAATCGGCGTTCCTGGAGGCGATGCAGGAGCGCAACATCACCTCCGACGGCGTGACGTATCCGCTGCCGAAGCCGTTCTTCGTGCTGGCGACCCAGAACCCCATCGAGCTCTCGGGGACGTTCCCGCTGCCCGAAGCGCAGCTGGACCGGTTCATGTTCAAGCTCACGCTCGGCTACCTCGATCGCGCCGCGGAGTCCGATGCGCTGGACGCGCATCAGCGCGGCGAGCCGATCGACGACATCCAACCGGTCGTCGACCTGGCGATGTTCGTGGCGATGATGGAGTGGGCGCAGGGCGTGACCCTCAACGAAGCCGTGCGCCTCTACATCGTCGATCTCGTGCAGTCGACGCGCGAGGACCAGGCGCTGCAACTCGGGGCGTCGATGCGCGCCTCGCTGGCCCTGATGCGCGCGGCCCGCGTGCTGGCAGCGTCGCAGGGACGCGAGGATGTCCTGCCCGACGACGTACGCGAGCTGGCCGGTGCGGTACTCCAGCACCGGCTCATCCTCTCCCCCGACGCCGTGCTGAGAGAAGAAACGGTGGAGCAGGCGATCGAGCGGATCCTGGCGCGCGTGAAGGTTCCCTTGGGCGTGAGGGCGGCAACCTGAGCACGCTCGAGCGCGTCGCGCTCCCGCAGCTGCCACCGTGGCTCGCGGCGATCGAACGCGCGTCGGGGCTCACGCCGTCTGGTCTGTCGGTGGCGGGACTCGCGATAGTGGCGTGGCTCGCCGCCTACGCGATCGGAAGCAGGCTGCTGTTCCTGATGGTGTACGGGACGGTGCTGCTGCTGATCGCGCTGTCGCTGACCGGCCGCCGTGCTCTGGCGATCACCGCGCGCCGCTCCGATCTGCCGGTGCGCGTCCGGGAGTCCCAGGACGTCGGCGTCGAGCTCACGATCGTCGGCAAGGGACGCGTCAGCACGCTCGTGCTCGAGGAGACGCTCGAGCGCCTGGGGTTGCCGGTGCGGATGCTGGTGTCGTCGCTTCCTTCCGGCACGCCGGTGAACCACTCCTACTCGTTCACGCCGCGCCTGC
This sequence comes from Actinomycetota bacterium, assembly GCA_046716205.1. Lineage (GTDB taxonomy): Bacteria > Actinomycetota > AC-67 > AC-67 > AC-67 > JBKJXT01. The sequence goes on along the minus strand of JBKJXT010000307.1, from coordinate 623 downwards.
GAGGGGTCTATCGGATCGGCCCGTTGGTCGCGATCGTGAGCGATCCGTTCGGGCTCACCCGCAAGCGTCAGGTCCTGATCCCACCGGCCGAGATCATCGTGCATCCCGGGACCGAAGCGGTGCACGACCGCGTGCTCTCGCGTGAATGGGAAGACCCGCCGGTGCGGCCGCCGGTGTCCAAGCCCTGGCCGACCGGGTTCGAGTTCTACGGGATGCGCGACTACGTCCCCGGCGATGACCCCCGCAGAATCGTTTGGCGCGCCGTGGCGCGTACCGGCAGATATCTAGTGAGAGAGGCCGAGCAAGGCATCACAGATAGGGTGATGCTCATCCTTGATACCGACGCCTCCCGATACTCGAAGGGCCGACCGAGCGCGACGTTTGAAGCCGCTATACGGGCAGCTGCCTCGCTGGGGATCCGACATCTGAAAGACGGCTTCGCGGTCACTCTCGAATCATCGGGCGGAAGGGTCGCCCAGGGTTTGCGAGGTCAAAGGATGCAGCTGGCTTTCCTCGACCAACTGGCCCGGCTGCAACCCAGTGAGTCTCCGCTCGTCGGAGCGCTTGAACGGGTCTTGACCGAACCTCGAAGAGACATGCACAACATCTTGATCACGCCACAC
>JBKJXT010000306.1:0-10108 GCA_046716205.1 Actinomycetota bacterium | reverse complement strand
GGCCACGGCCCGTAGGCTGTGGGCACGATGTCACCCCAGGACTGCAAGGACACCGCAGCGACGGCGCGCGTCGCGCGCGTCGCGACGATCGACCCCGACGGCACCCCCAACCTCGTCCCGCTTGTCTTCGCCCTGGAAGGCGACACGATCTTCAGCGTCGTGGACGCGAAGCCGAAGCGCAGCATCCGGCTCCAACGCCTCGCCAACGTCCGGCGCGACCCCCGCGTCACGGTGCTGTTCGACCATTACGACGAGGATTGGTCGCACCTGTGGTGGGTGAAGGCTCGCGGTGTCGCACGCGTCACCGAAGATGTCGAGGACGTGATGGCGCGCCTGCGGTCGAAGTACGCGCAGTACGAGACGGTCGCAGCGGAAGAGATCGGGCTGATCATCGACGTCCAACGATGGAGCGGCTGGCGCGCGAACGCCTCGGGCTAACAGTCGATCCCACCAACCAGTCGCCTGAGTTGACCGAACGGGAGATCCGGGAAGCGCCGACCAGGCACTTCAACTCCAGGCGTCGCCCCCAGCGACTGGTACCCCTATCCCGGTTACCGGACATCCCGCGCTCGGGGGCCGGCCTGGTTCCGACGTGCGCGGGTCAGCGGCTCATCAGGCGGCGCGCGGCTTCCTGGATGCTCCCGCCGAAGCTCGGGTAGACCGCGAACGCCCTCGCGACGTCCTCGACCGGCAGCTTCGCGTGCACCGCGACCGACAGCGGGACGATCAGGTCGCTCGCGTGCGGCGCGACGATCGTCGCGCCCAATACCTGTTCGGAGTGCGCGCTGCAGATGATCTTCACGAACCCGTCCTGCAGGCCGACCATCTTGGCGCGCGCGTTGGTCGCGTACGGCATCAGGATCGTTCGCACCACGATCCCACGCTCGTTCGCCGTCGCCTCCGAGATCCCGACCGTCGCGATCTCGGGATCGGTGAACACGGTCGCAGCGATCGCATCGGTTCGCAGCGGCTGAACTGCTTGTCCGAGCGCGTGCCACATCGCGATGCGCCCCTGCATGCTCGCCACCGAGGCCAGCATGACCCCGCCGGTCACGTCACCGGCCGCGTAGATATGCGGCACGTTCGTCCGGGACACACCGTCCACGGGGATGTTCCCCCACGGACCGACCGACACGCCTGCGCTCTCGAGGCCGAGCCCGGCCGAGTTCGGGATCTGCCCCACCGTCATCAACGCGTGAGACCCCTCGATCGTTGAGCCGTCCATCAGGTCGACCTGCACCCCGTCGGCGGTGGCACGCACCGCGGTCGCGCGCGCATTCTTCAGGATCGTCATCCCGCGCCGTGCGAACACGTCTTCGAGCACGCGCGCCGCATCCGCGTCTTCGCCGGGCAATACACGGTCCCGGCTCGACACGAGCGTGACATCGCATCCGATGCGGTTGAACGCGCTGGCGAACTCTGCCCCGGTGGCGCCGGAGCCGACCACGATGAGGCGCTCGGGCACCCGATCCAGGTCGTAGACCTGGCGCGAGTTGAAGATGCGGCGACCATCCGGCTTCGCCGTGTCGAGCTCGCGCGGCGCGGATCCGGTGGCGATCAGGACCGCATCGGCGGCGAACCGCTCGTCACCGGCAGCCACCGTGTGCGCATCCACCAACGATGCGGATCCGTCGACGATGCGCACACCGCTGTTCTCGATGCGCTCGCGGATGTCCGCGGACTGCGCCGTCGCAAGCGCAGTGATACGCGCGAACACCGTCGAGAGATCGACCTCGACGGCGGGACGCTCGCGCGTCAAGCCCAGGGTCGGCGCGTACTCCATCCACGTCACGATCTCGGCGGCGGAGCACAACGTCTTCGACGGCACACAGTCCCACAGGACGCACGCGCCGCCCATCCCCAACTTTTCGATGAGGGTGACCTCCGCGCCCAGCTCCGCGGCGACCTGTGCGGCGTCGTAACCAGCCGGTCCGCCACCGATAACGATGATGCGCATCAGGAACTCATGCCTGTGGGCGGTACATGCCGAAGATCTCGCGCATGACGCCGCAGACCTCGCCGATGGTCGCCATCGCGCGCAGCGCCTCGCGGATCGGCGGCAGCAGGTTGTCGGTGCCGCGCGCCGCGTCCCCCAGATCCTTCAGCGCCGCGTCCACGGCCGCCTGATCCCGCGACCCGCGGACGGCGCGCACCCGTTCGATCTGCGCGGCCTGGGACTCCGGCGCGACACGCAAGAGCTCGGCGGCCTGCTCGCCCCGCTCGACGTACTCGTTCACCCCGACGACGATCCGGCGCTTGGCCTCGATCGCCTGCTGCTCCTCGTAGGCCGACTCCTCGATCTCACGCTGCATGTACTGGATCGCGTGGACGGCGCCGCCCATCTGATCGATCGTGTCGATGTGCCCGCGGGCGCGCTCGGCGATCTCGCGGGTGAGGGACTCGATGTACCAGGACCCGCCCAGCGGGTCGGCAGCCTCGACCACGCCCGCTTCGTTGGCGATGATCTGCTGGGTCCGCAGTGCGATCTTGGCGGCACGCTCGGTGGGCAACGCGAGCGCTTCGTCGAACGCGTTGGCGTGCAGCGATTGCGTGCCGCCGAGCACCGCTGCCAGCGCTTGGATCGCAACGCGCACGATGTTGTTCTCCGGCTGCTGCGCGGTCAGTTGCACGCCGGCGGTCTGGGTGTGGAAGCGCAGCGCCTGGCTGCGAGCGTCCTGCGCGCCGAACCGGTCGCGCATGATGGTGGCCCAGAGCATGCGCGCCGCCCGGAACTTCGCCACCTCCTCCAGCAGCGTCGTGCGCGCGACGAAGAAGAAGCTCAGACGAGGCCCGAAGCTGTCGACGTCGAGGCCGGCGGCGACCGCCGCGTCGACGTAGGCGATCGCATCGGCGAGCGTGAATGCGACCTCCTGCACCGCGGTCGCGCCTTTCTCGCCCATGTGGTACCCGCTGATCGAGATGGTGTTGAACTTGGGGAGCTCCTTCGCGCAGTACGCGAACGTGTCGGTGATCAGCCGCATCGACGGTTCGGGCGGGTAGATGTAGGTCCCGCGAGCCACGTACTCCTTGAGGATGTCGTTCTGGATCGTGCCCGTCAGCGCCGCCGGATCGACCCCTTGCTCCTCGCCGACGAGCTGGTAAAGCATCAACAGCACCGATGCGGGCGCGTTGATCGTCATCGACGTCGATACCTTGTCCAGTGGGATACCGTCGAAGAGCGTCCGCATGTCGTCCAGCGAATCGATCGCCACGCCGACCTTGCCGACCTCGCCGTCGGCGACGGTGTCGTCGGAGTCGTAGCCCATCTGCGTTGGCAGATCGAACGCGACGCTCAGACCGGTCTGGCCGTGCTCCAACAGATAGCGGTACCGAGCGTTGGACTCCGCCGCGGTCGCGTAGCCGGCGTACTGGCGCATCGTCCACGGCCGCCCGCGGTACATCGTCTGATAGACGCCCCGCGTGAACGGGAACGCGCCGGGGGTGCCGAGCTCGCCGGGATCCACGTTGGGACCCTCGTAGTACGGCTCGATCGGGATGCCCGACGGAGTGCTTCGGTCCTCACTCATCGTCGCGGAATCCTATCGGAGCGCCCTGGGCTCTCGGGACGAACCCGTATCCTGTGACCGTGAGCAGCGTCGCCGTCGAGCCGTCTCCCTCTTCGAAGCCTCGCATCGCGATCATCGTGATGGCCGTCGCGTCGGCCGCCGTCATCGTGGTTTCGCTGATCCTGGCGATGCCGTGGAGCGAGAACCCGGACATCCTGATCCTGCTCATGGCCGCCGCGCTCGCCCCGGCGTTCATCGTGCCGGGGGCGATGATCGCGTCGAAGGAGCCGGGTAACGCGGTCGGATGGGTCCTGTGCCTCGTCGGGTTCTTCTTCTCGATCCTGATCATCAACGGCGGCCCGACACCGCACGCGAAGCCGGGCACGATCCGCCTGTGGGTAAGCATCCTCACCAGCGGCCTGTGGGCACCGCCCATCTTCACGCTGTTGTCGGTCATGCCGCTCATCTTCCCCAGCGGGAGCCTGCCGTCTCGCCGGTGGCGGATCGTGATCTGGATGGCCGCCACCGGGATGATCTCGGTCGTGGCGTCGGCTCCGTTCGACCCGGTCGGTGGCGGCGCGGCGGGCAACCCGATCGCGAACAAGACGATCTACGAGATCGGGAACGCAGGTGCATCGCTCGCGCTGGTCGCCAGCATCGCTGCGATGGTGGGGATGGTCCGCAGGTTCCGGAGGTCGCGCGGCACCGAACGCGACCAGATGACCATCTTCGTGTCAGGGGTCGTGCTCGCCGTCATCGTGACGGTGGCGAACTTCTTGTTGATCTCGACACTCGGCGAGGAGACGCCATCCTGGATCGAGGCGGGGTTCTTGTTCCTCTCCGCGACGATCCTGTCGGTTTCCATCGCCGTGGCGATCTTGCGACACAAGCTCTTCGACATCAACGTCGTCATCTCGAAGACCCTGGTCTACGGCGCGCTCGCGGTGATCGTCACCGGGCTGTACATCGGCCTCGTCGTCGGGGTCGGGAGCTTGTTCGGCCGCGGGAACGAGTCGAACCTCGGTCTGTCGATCGTCGCCACGGCGGTCGCGGCGATCGCGTTCCAGCCGTTGCGCGCTCGCGCCGGCAAGATCGCCAACCGCATCGTGTACGGGAAGCGCTCCACGCCCTACGAGGCGCTGTCGAACCTATCCGAGCAACTGCGCGAGAGCTACGCGAGCGAGGATCTCCTCGTCGAGATGGCGCGCATCATGGCGCAGGGCACCGGTGCGAAGGAGGCGCGCGTGTGGATGCGCAGCGGCGACACACTCTGGACGGCTGGTTCGTGGCCGCGCGAGCTGCCGAGGCGCGAGCTGCCGGTCGCCGACGACCTGCCGATGACGGATGCGACGCTGTGGGTCCCGGTCCGCCACGTCGGCGAACTGCTCGGCGCGCTCTCGATCACCAAGACGCCGGGCGACCCGCCGACCCCGACCGAAGAACGGCTCGTGACCGATCTAGGCGCGCAAGCCGGCCTCGTCCTGCACAACTCACGGCTGACACAGGAACTGCTCGCGCGCCTCGAGGACCTGAAGGCGTCGCGGCAGCGCCTGGTGAAGGCGCAGGATGAGGAGCGCCGGCGTATCGAACGCAACCTCCGCGCCGGCGCGCAGCAACAGCTGGTCGCGCTGAAGGTCCGACTCGGCTTGTTGCAGTCGATCGTGGCCGACGAGACGGCCAAGACGATGCTCGGCGAGCTCGCGACGGACACGGGCCAAGCGATCGATGACCTCCGGGACCTCGCGCGCGGGATCTATCCCCCGTTGCTCGCCGCCGACGGACTGCGAGCGGCGCTCAGCTCGCAGGCCGCCAAAGCGGTCGTGCCGACCCAGGTCGACGCCGAGGGCATCCCTCGCTACCAACCAGAGGTCGAGGCGACGGTGTACTTCTGCGTCCTCGAAGCGATGCAGAACATCGCGAAGTACGCGGACGCCGGCGAAGCGCGCGTGCGCCTGTGGACCGAGGACCAGCACTTGCGGTTCGAGGTCGTCGACGACGGTCGCGGCTTCGATCCCGCGACGACCGCCCGGGGCGCGGGCCTGGGGAACATGGCAGACCGGCTCGGCGCGCTGGACGGTAGGATCGAAGTCTCGTCCTCCCCCGGCAGCGGCACGACGCTGCGCGGCGAGCTCCCCGCCATCCCACTCGAGTAGGAGGCCCGATGCGGCTGCGTTTCCTGTACCAACCGGTCAAGGATGTCGCGCAGGCCGCCGCGTTCTACCGGGATGAGCTCGGGCTGCAGGAAGCGTGGCGAGAGGGCGAGGCGGTCGCCTTCACGCTTCCCGGCTCAAACATCTCGCTCATGCTCGACCAGGATCCCGACGAGGCGACCGGCGGACCGTTCTTCGTCGTCGAGGACGTCGTTGATTTCTACGAGCGGAACAGGGACCGTCTGTCCTTCCTCGGCGCGCCGACACCCATCGGACCAGGCATGTACGTGCGGTTCACCGACCCATCGGGCAACGTGATCCGCGTCATGGACGACACGACGTCCCGCGAGCGCGCCTGAAGCAACGGTTCGGAGGGCGCGCGCACCGCGGATATACTCACCCGACGTCGGGGCCCGGCAGGGCCGCACACGTCTACATCGCAGCAAGGGGGCGGACTCGTGGCACGGCTTCCGGAGCGGATCGGGACCCTGTACAAAGGTGGACAGGGGCAGTGGTCCTGGGCGCTGCACCGCATCACCGGCGTCGCCGTGATCGCCTTCCTGTTCGTTCACATCGCCGACACTGCCCTCGTCGGCTTCGGCCCCACGTACTACGACAAGGTCGTAGCCGCCTACCACAACCCGATCATCCGTCTGCTCGAGATCGGGCTTGCGGCCGCAGTGCTGTTCCACGCCCTCAACGGTCTGCGGATCATCCTGATCGACTTCGTGCCGCGCATGGCCGACTACCACAAGCAGCTCTTCCGCATCGTCGTGGGTCTCTACATCATCCTGATCGTCCCGGCGCTGTACTTCATGGGCCGCGGCTTCGTGAGGAGCCTCTGATGGCCGTCGCAGCACGTCCTCGCACCGCAGCGCAAGCCCGCGCTGCGTCCTCGAGCTCCTTCGAACTCTGGACGTGGTTCTTCATGCGGATCTCGGGCATCGTGCTGGTGTTCCTGGTCCTCGGACACTTCACGATCGTGCATCTGCTGGACGAGGGGATCGACCGTGTGAACTTCGCGTTCGTCAGCGGCCGGTGGTCGAACCCGCTGTGGCAGACGTGGGACTGGTCGATGCTGTTCCTCGGGCTCCTCCACGGCGCGAACGGTATGAAGGTCATCATCAACGACTACGTCCGAAGCGCCCGCAAGCGCACCACACTGAAGTCGCTGCTGTACGTGATGACGTTCGTGTTCATACTGCTGGGCACATTGGTGATCCTCACGTTCGACCCCAACAAAGGCCAGTCGTCGTTCCTAGGGATGGGGTTGTAGTGGGGATATTACACCAGTTCGATGCCGTGATCGTCGGCGGCGGCGGCGCAGGGATGCGCGCCGCCTTGGAGGCTTCGAGTCGCGTGCGCACCGCGGTGATCACCAAGCTCTATCCGACGCGCTCTCACACCGGCGCTGCGCAGGGCGGCATGTGCGCCGCGCTGGCCAACGTCGAGGAAGACAACTGGGAGTGGCACACCTACGACACGATCAAGGGTGGCGACTTCCTGGTCGATCAGGACGCAGCCGAGATCATGTGCAAGGAAGCGATCGACGCGGTACTGGACCTCGAGCGGCGCGGGTTGCCGTTCAACCGGACGCCCGAAGGCAAGATCGACCAGCGCCGCTTCGGCGGGCATACCCACCACCATGGCGAGGGGCCCGTGAAACGGTCCTGCTTCGCGGCCGACCGCACCGGCCACATGATCCTGCAGACGCTGTTCCAGCAGTGCGTGAAGCAGAACGTCGAGTTCTTCAACGAGTACTACGTGCTCGACCTGATCATGTCCGGCGATCGCGTCGCGGGCGTCATCGCCTACGACCTTGCCGACGGCGAGCTGCACATCTTCCATTCCAAGACGGTCCTGTTCGCGACGGGCGGCTACGGCAAGGTGTTCAAGGTCACTTCCAACGCGCACGCGCTCACCGGTGATGGGCCAGGCGTCGTGCTGCGCCGCGGCCTGCCGCTGGAGGACATGGAGTTCTACCAGTTCCATCCCACAGGCATCTATGGGATCGGGATCCTGTTGTCGGAGGCTGCGCGCGGTGAAGGCGGCATCCTGCGCAACGAGAGCGGCGAGCGGTTCATGGAGCGCTACGCCCCGACGATCAAAGACCTCGCGCCGCGCGACATGGTCAGTCGCGCGATCTACTTCGAGATCAAAGAGGGCCGCGGCATGGGTCCGAACAAGGACTACGTGCACCTGCACGTGGATCATCTCGACCCGAAGATCGTCGAGGAGAAGCTCCCCGACATCACCGAGTTCGCGCGGATCTACCTCGACGTCGAGCCGCTGAAAGAGGGCGTCCCCGTCCAGCCGACGGCGCACTACGCGATGGGCGGCATCCCGACCACGATCGACGGCCAAGTGATCGGCGACGCCTCCAACACGCCGGTTCCCGGCTTGTACGCCGCCGGTGAGTGCGCGTGCGTGTCGGTGCACGGTGCGAACCGCCTGGGGACGAACTCGTTGCTCGACATCGTCGTGTTCGGGCGGCGCGGCGGGATCGCGATGGCCGAAGAGGCGCAGCGGATCGACTTCGCGCCGCTGCCCGAAGACCCGCACCTCGACGTCGAGCGGATGCTCGCCGACATCAGCGACCGCACCCGTCTGGAGACGATCGGCGGGTTGCGCGCCGAGCTGCAAGCATCGATGGACGATAACTGCGGGGTCTACCGCACCGAAGACACCCTTCGCGCGCAGACGTCGCGGATCGCGGAGCTCCAGGAGCGATACACGCGCGCCGGGATCCAGGACAGGGGAAAGACCTACAACACCGACCTGCTGGAGGCGGTGGAGCTCGGCTTCCTGCTGGACATCGCGCAGGTCATGGTGGCCGGCGCGCGGGCGCGCCAGGAATCCCGCGGCGGTCACTACCGCGGCGACTTCGAGAAGCGCGACGACGTTAACTGGATGAAGCACTCGCTGGCATGGAAGGTAGACGGCGACACCAAGCTCGACTACAAGCCGGTCGTCGTGACCCGATACGAACCCACCGAACGCAAGTACTGACGGAGGAGACCGCATGGACTGGATCAAGCGCATCGACGACGTGGTGGCCGACAAGCACCTTCTGAAGCACGCCTTCTACACGGCGTGGACCAACGGCGAGCTGACCCTGGACGCGCTGCGCGGCTACAGCGAGCAGTACTACAAGCACGTCGCCGCGTTCCCTCGCTACCTCTCCGCGATCCACACGCAGACGACCGACCTCCAGACGCGCCAGTACCTGCTGGAGAACCTGATCGACGAGGAGCGTGGCGAGGAGTCCCACCCCGAGTTGTGGTTGCGTTTCGCCGAGGCGCTGGGCGCGACGCGCGCCTCGGTGCAGGCAGCAGAGCCGCTGCCTGAGACCGCAGGATGCGACACGACGTACCGCTCCGTCGTCAGCGAGCGTGGACCGCTGGCCGGCCTCGCCGCGCTGTACGCATACGAGTCGATGGTCCCCGCCGTCGCGCAGTCCAAGATCGACGGGCTCGCCGCGCACTACGGGATCAGCGACGCGGACGCGATCAAGTTCTTCAGCGTCCACCTCGAGGTGGACGAGTGGCACGCCGAGGTCGCGCGCACGCTGCTGGCCGACGCGTCGCCTTCCGAGCAGGACGCGGCCGTCGAAGCGGCGTCGGAGGCGCTCGACGCGCTGAACCACCTGCTCGACGGCGTGGTGCGCGCCTACTGCCCGGAGGTCGCTGCGTGAGCTCGACCGCGACGGCCACGGCAACGGCCAAGGCGGCCGCGAAGGAAGCCACCGTCAAGGTCCTGCGGTACAACCCCGAAACCGACAGCGGCCCGCACTGGGAGACCTACATCGTCTCCTACTTCCGCCTCGATCGTGTGCTCGATGCGCTGCACCAGATCAAATGGAACCAGGATGGCACGCTGACGTTCCGTCGCTCGTGCGCGCATGGGATCTGCGGCTCGGACGCGATGCTCATCAACGGCGTGAACCGTCTGGCATGCAAGGTACTGATCAAGGACCTGAAGCAGCCGATCGCGGTCGAGCCGCTGCGCGGGCTGAAGGTCGAGAAGGACCTCATCGTCGACATGGAGCCCTTCTTCGCGTCCTACCGACGGATGCTGCCGTTCTTGATCAACGACAACCCGGACCCGGCGCGCGAGCGCCTGCAGTCGCCGGAGGAACGCGCACGGTTCGACGACACGACCAAGTGCATCCTGTGCGCGGCGTGCACGACGTCGTGTCCGGTGTACTGGGCCGACGGCGAGTACCACGGGCCGGCCGCGATCGTGAACGCGCACCGCTTCATCTTCGACTCGCGCGACGACCACGCCGCTGAGCGGCTCGACATCTTGAACGACCGCGAAGGCGTGTGGCGGTGCCGCACCACGTTCAACTGCACCGACGCCTGCCCCCGCGGCATTGAGATCACCAAGGCGATCCAAGAGGTCAAGCGGGCTCTGATCTTCCGCCGGGGCTGAGCCCAGCGGCCGGTATGG
>JBKJXT010000305.1:0-2900 GCA_046716205.1 Actinomycetota bacterium | reverse complement strand
GTCGCATCCCTCGCGCGCCTGGGCACGCTGGTGCGCGCGCACGCCGCCGCCCCCGATCGCAGCCTGATCGAGATCGTCTTGCGGGCGGCCGACGTAGCGGAGGTCGCGAACCATCCCGCGGTCCTGTCGATCGGACGGGCTTCCTCGACGATCGAGCTGCTGGGCGAAGAGACCGCGCAGATCGTCGCGGGCAACATCCAGGGCACCCAGCCCGTCGCCGGGTACCGGGCGTTCCTCGACTCCCTCGGTCTCGACGGCACCGGCGTCACGATCGCGATCGCCGACTCCGGTATCGACGACAACCACCCCGACCTCTCCGGTCGTGTCGCATCGCGGACCGACTTCACCGCCCTTCCCGACTATCGCGACTCCGACGGCCACGGCACCCACGTCGCGGGGATCGCGGCGGGCAGCGGGATCGGCCTTCCGTTGGCGAGCGACGACAAGGGCTTCGCCTACGGCATGGGCGTCGCGCCGAACGCGACGATGCTCGATGTCGGCGTGCTCGGGATCCTCGAGGAGACCGTCGGGCTCGACGATTTCCCGCCGTTCGAAGAGGTTTCTCGCTACGCGTCGCGCAATGGAGCCATCGGGTGGAACGCGTCGTGGGGCAGCGGCGACGGCGACCGTGTGGGCTACGTCGAGAACGCACGCACGATGGACGTCCTGACGCGCGACGCCGACTGGGAGACGCCAGGCGCGCAACCCTTCACCCTGGTGTTCGCCGCAGGCAACTCCGGCGGATCGGGGCCCGGCGCACCGACAGAAGCCAAGAACCTCATCTCGGTCGCGGCGTCGCGCTCGGCGCGCGCCGGCAACATCAACACGATCGCCGGCTTCTCGTCCCGTGGTCCGACGCTCGACGGTCGCATCGGACCGACGGTGACCGCCCCCGGCGAGATCATCCTGTCCACACGCGGGCTGCCGCTGTCGGTGCTCTGCAACACGCCGCCTCGCGACCGCAACACGCCGATGGTCGTGTTCTACGCCGAGTGTTCGGGCACCTCGATGGCCGCTCCGCATGTCACCGGCGCGGTCGCGCTCATCGCGCAATGGTGGCGCGCCCGCCACGGCGGCCTCACGCCGTCGCCGGCGATGAACAAGGCGTTGCTGGTCAACAGCGCGACGGATATGGGCGTCGCCAACATCCCGAACAAGGACGAAGGCTGGGGACGGGTGAACCTCCGCTCGCTGTTCGAGCCGTCCACCGAGCGCGTCCTGATCGACCAGACGCGCCTGTTCGACGAGCAGGGTCAGTCGCTGCAGATGCAGATCGCGCCCGTCGATCCCTCCAAGCCGATGAAGGTCAGCCTGGCGTGGAGCGACGCGCCGGGCGCGCCCAACGCGGCGGTCACGCTCGTCAACGACCTGGACCTCAGCGTGACCGGTGGCGGGGCGACCTACCTCGGCAACTCGTTCGCCGCCGGGTGGTCAGTTCCGGGCACCACACCCGACCGCCGCGAGGTGCTCGAGAACGTCTTCATCCAGAACCCCTCGGGGACCTACGCCGTGAACCTCACCGCGGTGAACCTTCCCGGCGACGGGGTCCCGCACAGCGGCGACGGTACCGATCAGGACTTCGCGCTGGTGATCACGAACGCGATCATCACAGGCTGAGGCACCGAAGGTGGAAGAAAGGGAACCGCTCGGGCCTCGTCACCCACCGGCAGGAATCAGCACAGAAGCCCCGAATCCTCCTCTCAAGACCACTGAAGACGGAGGGACTCAATGCGCAAGCTCATCGCAGCCGCGATCGTCGCGGCGGCACTCACGGCACCGGTCGGCGCTTCGGCGCACGACTGGTTCACCCAGACGGCCTGCACCACTGACGCGACGGGACAGAAAGACTGCGTCCGCGTTGACGGCGACACCGAGTTCGAGAGCGGCTTTATCGTGACCGTCGACGGCGACGACACCGACCCGCGCGACGACGGCACCACCGATGGCTACGTCACCGTCCAGGTCGACCGTTCGGGCGCGTACGTGTACTGCGAGGACGAGGGTGGCTTCAACCACGAAGACTTCCGCGCCGGTGGCGAAGAAGACGACCACAACGGCACGAACGAAGAGTGCGAGGCACCGCACCCCTAAACAGCGAGGCATGACCCAGAAGGGGCCCGAGGGCCCCTTCTTCTTTGCTCAGACGCACGCCGCCGTCCATGATGCCCCGGTCGAGACGGGAGATCTGCCATGCGATTCGAAGGACGGACGGTCGTGGTCACCGGCGCGGCTTCGGGGATCGGGTTCGAGATGGCGCGCCAGTTCCTCGCCGAAGGCGCGACCGTGCTCGCCGGCGACCTCGATCCCGGCGGCGTTCCGTCCGGCGCGCGCGGCGTGCAGGTCGATGTCTCAGACCAGGCGTCGATGGAGGCTCTCATCGCTGAGGCTGCACAGACGGGTCGCATCGATGTGCTGTGCAACAACGCAGGCATCGGCTCGAGCGCAGACGCCGTCTCGTGTTCGGTGGAGGAGTGGGATCGCGTCTTCGGCGTGAACGCCCGTGGTGTGTTCCTCGGCACGAAGTTCGCGCTGCCACACATGCTGCGCGCCGGCCGCGGCGCGATCGTCAACACCGCCTCGGTCGCCGGGCTCGTCGGGCTGCGCGACCGGGCGGCTTACTGCGCGAGCAAGGGCGCGGTGATCGCGTTCACCAAACAGGTGGCGTTGCAGTACGCAGGCACGGGTGTGCGGTGCAACTGCATCTGTCCCGGCACGGTGGACTCGCCATGGGTGGGACGGTTGTTGGATGAGGCGGCCGATCCGGATGCCGCGCGCGCCGCGTTGACGGCGCGCCAGCCGATCGGACGGCTCGGTTCGCCCGAGGAGATCGCGCGCGCCGCGCTCTACCTTGCGAGCGACGACGCCGGGTTCGTGACCGGCTCCGCGCTGGTGATCGACGG
>JBKJXT010000304.1:0-3046 GCA_046716205.1 Actinomycetota bacterium | reverse complement strand
GCCCCAACGGCGCGGGCAAAACCACCCTGTTCGACTGTCTCAGTGGATTCGTGCGGTGCGACGGCCGGGTATGGATCGCCGGCCGCGACGTCACAGGCAAGCTGCCGCATCTGCGGGCTGCAGCCGGACTCGGCCGCAGCTTCCAGGATGCGCGGCTGTTCCCGACGATGACGGTGCTCGACGCGCTCCGCGTCGCCGCCGAGCTGCACTCGCGAGAGGGCGAGCGCCGTATCACGGCCGCCGCTCTGGAACTGATCGGCATGCTGGGGCTGGCCGCATATCGCGACAAGCTCATCCGTGAGCTGTCCACCGGGACCCGCCGCATCGTCGATCTCGCATGCATGCTGACGCAGCGTCCCTCCGTGCTGTTGTTGGATGAACCCTCGTCCGGCATCGCGCAACGAGAGGCGGAGGCGCTTGGTGCACTGCTTCGCAACATCCGCGATCAGATGGGCTGCGGCATGCTTCTGATCGAGCACGACATGCCCCTCGTGCTCGGCTTGGCCGACCGGATGATCGCGCTCGAGACCGGACGAGTCATCGCCAGTGGAGCCCCCGCCGACGTCGTCAACCACCCCGCCGTGGTTCGCTCCTACCTGGGAGCGGATCCGGCGGCGATCAACCGCTCGGGTGCACTCGCCGTCGCCGACGAGCCTCCGAAAGCTCCAAAGCGGACACGCCGCGCAGCTCCCAAGCCCGCCGCGGGCACCCCGCGCGCACCCCGCAAGCAGGCGACGAAGGGCAAGACGGCCGCCTCGAAGCCGGCCCCACGCAGGCGCCCCACGCCGAAGGACGGATGACGGGTGGTCGGCAGCGGGGTTTCTCTCTATAGTTCCTCTTCCACGGCGGGCTTGAAGGCAGGCGTGAAGGCGCACCGAAGACGTTCGTGAGGCGCGCGAACCTCAAGCAATGCCCCATCCTTCAGGTTCTAGGAGGTCCCAGATGATCGAGCGGCTCCGCATCCTGCTGAACCACCAGCACCGGACGCGCGTGCTCGCGATCGGGGTCGGCGTGATGTTGATCGCGAACCTCGCTGCCGTGGGACCGGTCGCGAACAACAAGCCCGATGACACCGATGCGCTCGGCCCATTCCCCAGCGGCTCGGCATCGCCCGGCGCGACCATCGGTCCCGGCGCGATCGGCACCACACCCGGCGCGACGGGCTCGCTGGGCACCGGCCCCGGCGGTACGACGCTGCCCGGTGGCGGCCCGACGACCAAGCCGACGATCCCGGCCTCGCAGATCCCCAACTTCGGACTGATCACGCAAGGCGTCACCGCGACGACGGTGAAGATCGGGGTGTCTGAGAACTACAGCAACTGCGGCGACGCCGGTTCGCTGGCCGCGGCGAACCCGGCGACGGTGGGAGACTTCGCGAAGGCAGTCGACACCTACGTCGAGTACGTGAACAAGACCGGCGGCATCGGCGGTCGTACGCTCGTGGCCGCGAAGGTCGATAACGGTGGAACGTGCGCCTCCAAGAACATCGCCTCGGCGAAGAAGATGCTCGAAGAAGAGAAGGTCTTCATGGCGATCCCAGGACTCGACGTCGAGTCGATTTGGTTGATCGACCGCAAGCTCCCGGTGTTCGGCGGCGCCGCCGACGACGCGTCGATCAAGCGCTACGGCGCGAACGGGTTGATGCTGACCGAGCCTGCCGGCCCGACGTTCGAAGCGTGGGCGAGCTTCGGCAAGTACTACCTGAAGACCGCCGAGCACGTGCCCTGCCTCATCCGGATCGCGACCGGCGCCGCCGGAGACTTCGACGTGCTCGAGAAGCTCCTCGTGGCGAAGATGTCGGCCTACGGGTTGAAGTTCAAGAAGATCATCGTGTTCCCTGACGATCCTTCGCGGGCGCAAGAGCTCGCGGAGAACGTGGTGGACCAGGCGAAAGCAGCCGGCTGCGACGAGGCATGGTTCATGGCCGGCAACGCGGTCGGGCTCATCTTCGTCACCGACGCGGCGACGCGGAAGCAGTGGTTCCCCCACGCGTGGACCTTCAACTCGCTTACCTACCTCAGCGACGACGACCTGGGCGGGACGCTGATGGACAAGGTTCAATGGGATAAGGCCGTCGGACTCTCCTATCGCGTTCCGGAGAGCGAGCACCCCAAGAGCGGAAACTGCCAGCGTATCTACGAGGACCGCAACGGACGTGACGGCATGCAGATCTCGGCGTCGATGAAGATCGCGTGTGCCAAGATCCTCACCGTCGCCGAGATGATGCGTCGCGCGGTGCGGCTGACCGGCCTGCTGACGTCGGACACGCTGCTGCTGGGTGCGGACGGCATCAACGACGACTTCTTCTACGACGCCACCGTCCCGCTCGACTACAAGTTCCCTTCCGCGGCCGGACCGTTCAAAACGCGCGCATTCAGCCATTACACCGTCGTCAAGTGGAACCAGTCCCAGCAGCGGTACATCTTCCCGGAGTATCCCTGCTACTACCGAACCTTCCGGGCCAACAACGGCGGCTGTGAGGATCTGAGCAACGCGTTCAAGAGTACGAAGTAGCGGGATGGCCGACCGACTCGCCGTGCACGGCGGTAACCCCGTGCGCAGTACCCCGCTGTGGTACGCGAAGGGCGCGGCCTTCCTCGACGAGGACGAGCGCAAGGCCGTTACCGAGGTGATCGAGAGCCGCTCGCTGTTCCGGTACTACGGGCCGGACCTGAGGAACAAGGTCGAGGCGTTCGAGGCGTCGTTGCGCGCGACGCTCGGTGCGCGCCACGCGATCGCAGTGTCGAGTGGAACAGCCGCGCTGCGCACCGCGATCGCCGCCCTCGGCATCGGCTGCGGGGACGAGGTTATCGTGCCGGCGTTCACGTTCATCGCGACGATCAACGCCGTCGTGCTGGCAGGCGCGGTACCGGTCTTCGCCGAGGTAGACGAGACGCTCGGCCTCGACCCCGCCGACGTCGCAGCCAGGATCACATCGCGCACCAAAGCGGTCGTCGCCGTCCATCTCGAGAACGTCGGATGTGACCTGGATCCGCTGCTCGGCGCGATAGGCGACGCGCCGTTGATCGAGGACGCCGCGCAGGCC
>JBKJXT010000303.1:0-6399 GCA_046716205.1 Actinomycetota bacterium | reverse complement strand
CAAGCAGGCAGGCGGCTCGACACGCCTCGCCGCGCGCGCGATGCGCAAGACCCAGCAATCGGGCCAGCGCCGGCCGCGCAAGCGTCTCACCGAGGACGATGCGCGCCGCCTTCGCGGAGGCGAGAAGGTCATGCTCGTCCACGAGCACGAGGACCGCACGCAGATCGCTGTCCTCGAAGAGAGCGCCCTCATCGAGCACTTCGTTGCGCGACGCGGGAACAAGACCTCGCTCGCCGGCAACATCTTCCTCGGGCGTGTGCAGAACGTGTTGCCGGGGATGGAGGCGGCGTTCATCGACTTCGGCCGTGGGCGCAACGGCGTGCTGTACGCCGGCGAGGTGAACTACTCCGCCGAGGACCTCGAGGGCGACGCGTCCCCGCGCATCGAGAAGGTCCTGAAGTCGGGGCAGCCGCTCATGGTGCAGGTCACCAAGGATCCGATCGGCGCGAAGGGCGCGCGCCTCACCACACAGATCTCGCTGGCCGGCCGCTACATGGTGCTCGCGCCCGAGCAGCACCTCACCGGGATCAGCCGGCGCCTCGCGGAGAACGAGCGTGCGCGCCTGCGCACGATCCTGCGCGAGATCCGCCCCAACGGTCACGGGGTGATCGTGCGGACCGCCGCCGACGGAGCGAGTAAGGAAGCGCTGGAGCGCGACCTCAACAACCTCCTGAAGATCTGGGAGACGGTGCAGAAGGAGGCGAAGAAGGCGAAGGCGCCACACCTGTTGTACGCGGAGCCCGAGCTGACGAACAAGGTCGTGCGCGACATCTTCAGCGGTGACTTCCAGAAGGTGATCGTCGATGCGCGCGGCGTGTTCGAAGAGATCCGCTCCTACCTCGAGGAGACCGCGCCGGATCTGCTGGACCGGTTGCAGATCCACGAAGGCGCGCTGCCGTTGTTCGAGGAGTATCGCGTCAGCGAGCAGCTCCACAAGGCGCTGGAGCGCAAGGTGTGGCTCCCCAGCGGCGGGTCGCTCGTTATCGACCGCACCGAGGCGATGACGGTGATCGACGTCAACACGGGGAAGTTCACCGGGAAGGGCGGCAACCTCGAGGAGACCGTCTACAAGAACAACCTGGAGGCCGCCGACGAGGTTGCGCGTCAGCTCCGCCTGCGGGATATCGGCGGGATCATCGTGATCGACTTCATCGACATGATCGACCCCAAGAACCAGCAGGAGCTGCTGAGGACCCTGAAGCGTGCGCTGTCTCGGGATAAGACCCGCAGCCAGGTGTTCGAAGTGAGTAACCTCGGGCTGGTCGAGATGACCCGCAAGAAGGTCAGTGAGGGTCTGTTGGATGCCTTCAGTGAGCCGTGCCCCAACTGCGACGGACGCGGTATCGTGCTCAATCACGAGATCGATTAGGAGACCAGATGCCATACGCGATCATCCGAGCCGGCGGACATCAGGAGAAGGTGGCCCCTGGTGAGATCATCACCGTCGACAAGATCAAGAACGAGCCGGGCGAGCAGATCAACTTCGTACCGCTGGCCGTATCCACCGGCGACGGTGAGCTCCTGAGTGAGAAGGCCAAGCTGGAGGGTGCGTCGGTGGTGGCCAAGGTCGTCCAGCACGTGAAGGCCGACAAGGTCGACATCTTCCAGTACCGGCAGAAGACGGGGTACCGCCGGCACACCGGACACCGTCAGCCGATGACGGTGCTCGAGATCCTCGAGATCCAAGCGGGCGGTCAGACCTATAGCGCGCCCGAGCCGGCCGAGGCGAGCGCGCCGGCCGCCGACGGCACCGAGCAGGCGGAGAAGCCGGCCGCGAAGAAGAAGGCGGCCGGCGGCGCGAAGAAGCCGGGCGCGAAGAAAACGCCGGCGACGACGAAGCCCGCTGCGAAGAAGTAGCCGACCAACTCGACACCGCGAGCCGGCCCACGGGGCCGGCTCGCCGCATCCCCGCCCACCCCGGCGCGCCCACCGCACCCACCGCATCCCCGCCCACCCGGCGCGCCCGCGCGTGTTCGCGCCTCTCGAGCCTCTCGCGACGCTTCTTTTCGGGAAGTTCCCCGCGATCCCGTCACCACCCCTTCACTACGCCGCGCGCCCGTGTTAGTTCTGCTGCGTTGTGTCCGCATCCGAGTCGTTCCACATACAAACCGTCGATGGCGCGATCGCGCGCCTGGCCGGGCAGCGCTACGGCGTCTTCTCGCGTGACGAAGCGATCGCGCGCGGCGCCACCGCCGGCGCGATCAATCGCCGCATCGCCACCGGTCGATGGCACCGCCTTCACCGCGGCGTCTTCCGGCTCGCGGGCGCGCCGCCGACGTGGCATCAGTCTCTCTATGCCGCATGCCTCGCATGGGGACCAGACGCGTTCGCATCTCACCGCGCCGCCGCAGCGCTCCGTTCCCTCGCGGGCTTCGAGGGCCAACACATCGAACTGATCGTCCCGCGCGGCCGCAGCCGTCACGATCCCGACGTGATCCTGCATCGGATGACGCTGCGCCCCGGCGACACGACGACCCTCGATCACATCCCGGTCACCACCACGGCGCGCACGCTGGTCGATCTCGCCGGCCTCGCTCCGAAGGACGCGGTGGAGGAGGCTCTCGACGACGCCCTCCGCCGGAGGCTCACCACGATCCAAGCGCTTCGCAGGCAGGTTGCCGTCGGCGAGAGCGCACCCACTCGCGGCGTCAAGGTCATCCGGGCGCTGCTGAAGGATCGCTCCCCCTCCGCAACCCCGTCCGACAGCGTCCTCGGAACCAAGTTGTGGCGCGTGCTGGTGCGAGGCGGCATCAAGCATGGGATCCGCCAGTACCGGGTCTGGCGCGATAAGACACTGGTGGGGATCGTCGACGTTGCATTCCCCGACGAAGGGGTCGCAGTCGAGGCCGACGGCTATCGATGGCATTCGGGCCAGCCCCGGTGGAAGCGCGACCTCGCGCGTCGAAACGAGCTCGTGGCGCTCGGGTGGCGCGTCCTCCATTTCACCTGGTCGGACGTCGTCGAAACGCCCGACCGGGTCGTCGCAACCGTGAGCCATGCGTTGCGCGGATTGCATCAAAACGGAACCCCGGATGACGCGCCCCCTCGTGCCTGGTAGCCTTGGCGCGCTATGGCATCTAAGAAAGGCGCATCCAGCACCCGGAACGGGCGGGACTCTAACCCGCAGTACCTGGGCATCAAGCGGTACGCCGGCCAGGTCGTCACCGCCGGGTCGATCCTCGTGCGCCAGCGCGGGACCAGGATCCACCCCGGCACCAACGTCGGCAAAGGTCGCGACGACACCCTCTTCGCCCTCGTCGACGGCACGGTGAGCTTCCGCGACCGCCGCAACCGCAAGCTGGTCGAAGTCACCCCCTCCGCCTAAGGCGCAAGGCGCCGAGGCGCGCATCAGCTCCATCACTCGCTGGCCCGACCGGCCGTCTTCGCGTTCTAAGTAGAAGAGACAGTCAGGACGAGCGAACACCTCTCGTTCGTCGCGCCGAACGGAATGACCGCCCTGTCGGTGCAGTAATCTTGCTCCAGGTCCCCGCGCACCGCCGCCTTCCTCTCCCGAGCTGAACGAGGCATGTCAACGATGGCGCAGACGATAGAGCAGACGAGCAAGCGACGGGAGCCCCCGTACCTCAAGAAGTACCGGGAGTTCTGGTTCTCCGAGCGCAGCGCCGCATGGCTCTACCGCGCGCTGGCGGACTACGCCGACGAGGAAGGCGCGAAGACGCTGCACCGCCTCGCCGACGCTGAGGATCGCCACGCGGGCCACTGGGCCGAGCTGTTGAAGAAGTCCGGCGCGCAAGCGCTCGTCTTCGAGAACCCGCCGCGCCGCGAACGATTCCTGGTGTGGGTGGCGCGCCGTTTCGGCATCGAGCGCGTCGTGCCGATGCTCATCCGCCTCGAGGCGGCCGACGCCGGCAAGTACCTCGGCGTTGCCGAAGCCCCGACGTCGATGAGCGAGGAAGAGGTTCAGCACGGGCGCGCGCTCGCACAGATCGGCAAGGAGACACCGTCGCGCATCGCCGACATCGAGTCGCGCCACCGCGTTTCTTCAGGTGGAGCGTTGCGCGCAGCCACGTTCGGGATCAACGACGGTCTGGTGTCCAACCTCGCGCTGGTGATGGGTGTCGCTGGTGGCACGGGGGATTCGGAAACGGTCTTGCTCGCCGGTGTCGCCGGGCTGCTGGCCGGCGCGTTCTCGATGGCGACGGGCGAGTGGGTCAGCGTTCGCTCGCAGCGCGAGCTGTACGAACGAGAGATCGAGATCGAGCGCGAGGAGCTCGTCGCGTTCCCCGAGGAAGAGAAGGCCGAGCTCGCGCTGATCTACCGCGCGAAGGGCATCGAGCCAGAGGCAGCCGAGAAGCTCGCCGAACGGATCATGCTGCGCCCGAGCGCCGCCCTCGATACCCTCGTGCGCGAGGAGCTCGGCCTCGATCCGAACGACCTGTCCTCACCGTGGGTCGCGGCGTTCTCGAGCTTCATCTCTTTCGCGGTCGGTGCCTTCCTGCCCGTGCTTCCCTACATCGTCTCGCAGGGCAACGGCGCGCTGCTGGCAGCCGCGATCCTCTCCGGCCTCGCGCTCACGCTTGTCGGGCTCGCGATCTCCGTGCTCACCGGACGCAGTGCGCTGGTCTCCGCGTCGCGCATGCTCGTGGTCGGCGCACTCGCCGCAGGGATCACCTACGTCGTCGGATCGCTGGTGGGTACTGCGATCGGCTAACGACGAGCAGCGAGTTTGCGGTAGTACGTCCAGCTCGTTTCGTTCGGCTGCGTGAACTCGCTCGGCGCGCTCGCGAACGGCGTCCCGTCGGTCCGCTCGCGGATGTGCGCCGGCAGATCGGCGTAAGCGAGCTTCGCACCCCGCGCGTGATAGATCAGCTGCCCGGGACGGTCGGCCATCCGCATGAACGGCAGCCACGGACACATGCGGGTCCAGCTGACGACCGACGGTGCGCTGGGCGCGTCGGTGTCGAGGTCCGCACGCTTGGCGTAGAAGCCGAACAGCTCGACCGCCGCATAGGTGTCGTCCTGGGATTCCTCAGGGAACTCGGCGCGCGGCAGCGGCGAGGGATACGACAGTGGCACGTCGATCTTGAACAAGACGTCCTCGCCGATCTCGGCGGCGGGTACGCGCCACGGCCCGCGCGGCCCCTGCAGGCGCAGCTGCTGGTTCACGGGGTCGTTCCAGATGTGCACGACCTCGACCTCGCGTTCGGTGAAGGGGTTCGTCCACTTCTCGAGGATCTGGCGCGTGAACGGGTCTTGGTAGAAGACGGCCTCGCGCGTCAGTCGTACCCGCCGTCGGCTTGGACGACGCGGCCGATGTTGTAGCCCTCGAAGCCGAACAGTGGGCGCGTCACGCCGCCCGGTTGCCTCCATACGTCGCCGCCGAACCACACCACGGTTTCGTCCGCCGGGTCCAGCGACGCGCGCGTCTTGAGGAACGCACGCATGTTCTGCTGCGGGTCCGAGAGGTCGATGCTCACGTCGCGCGCTTCTCGTCGATCAGCGTGCGCTGGAAGCACATACCGTTCTTCAGCCAGTGCCACGTGCGCGTGCGGTTATCGCCGCTGTCATCGAGATGGATCAGCTCGTACAGCGAGACGGTCGGGTCGGCCACATAAGTCCACCGCAACACGATGCAGTGATCGTCAACCTCCCAGCAGTAGCCGTTGATGCGCTCGGTATCGAACCAGAGCTTGCCATCCTTGTAACTCGCCGGGAACTCGATCGCCTCGGTGCGCCCGTCCTCCCAGGTGTAGGAGTTCGTCTGGAAGTACGGGAACTCGCCTTCGGTCGGGAACGAACACGTGAGACGCGAGGCGTGCTTGTCGATGATGTTCCCGGCGGTGTCGATGAACGTATAGGTCCCGACCCACTGACCTTCGTGGCGCGCGAGCAAAGGCATCTCTTCGCGGACGGACATGCAGCCCCTGGTGATTTGGCGACGGATTGTCGTAATCATCGCCGACGCCCTGGGGGGCGTCAAGGCGGGTGACTAGAAGGTCTTCTGGTCCGTGCGCGCTGGCGCTCGGCGCGCCTCCTAGTCAGCACTCATTCCAGGCAGTGTGTGAACACTGTTCGGCGTAGGCAAGTCAGCCCATGGTGGACCCACACGCTGCACCGATAGACATAAGGGGACCGAACCGTGAACGGCGCGGCGGTCCTCTTCATCTGACCTCTTGGAGAAATCGATGCGGCGGATCGCGACCCTGTTGACGCTCAGCACCGTGTTCGTCGGTGCGCTTGGAGCCGTCGCGCAGGCGTCCCCCCGCAGCCGAGTCGTGCACCACCGTGACGGCGTCGACGGCCGGTACATCGTCGTGATGAAGAACGGCACGACCACCGCGCACGGACGCCGCGCCGTCGTGGCATCGATCTCTGCGGCGCGCGCCGAGCAGCTGGCCGCCGATCCCAGCGTCGCCATGGTCGAGCAGGACGTCAAGG
>JBKJXT010000302.1:0-8387 GCA_046716205.1 Actinomycetota bacterium | reverse complement strand
CGCCTAGACCAGTGTACGACGGTCAGTGAGCGCTGGCGGGAGCAGGCGTCGGCGGGGTCGCGGCGGCCGTCGGCACCATCTTGTCCTCTTCGCGCTGCTTCTTGGAATACGCGATGGCCGCAGCGAGGATCGCAACACCGATGACGACCACGGCGATCCGCAGCCCGGTGTTGTCCTGCTGGCGCACGATCAGGGGCACCATCAGAAGCGATACGAGGTTCATCACCTTGATCAGAGGGTTCAGCGCGGGACCGGCGGTGTCCTTGAAAGGATCGCCGACCGTGTCCCCGATGACCGTCGCCTTGTGTGCATCCGAACCCTTGCCGCCGTAGTGGCCTTCCTCAACCAGCTTCTTGGCGTTGTCCCACGCGCCGCCGGCGTTGGATAGCAGCACCGCGAGGAGCTGCCCGGTCACGATGACCCCGGCGAGGTATGCGCCGAGCGCCTCGAACTTGAGCCCGAACCCGACCACGATCGGCGTGATGACCGCCAGCAATCCAGGCGTCATCAGCTCGCGCAGCGAGCGCTTCGTGCAGATGTCGACGACCTCGCCGTAGTCCGGCTTGACCGTGCCTTCCATGATGCCCGGCTTGCGGAACTGGGCGCGGACGACCGACACGACCTGGCCGGCGGCGCGCCCGACGGCGCGGATCGCGAGCGCCGAGAACAGGAACGCCACCGATCCGCCGATCAGCAGGCCGACGAGCACGTCCGGCTTCGACACGTCGATCACGAACTGGAACCCTTCGCCCAGCTCGCCGACGACGATCTCGCGGAAGGAACCGAACAGCGACGTCGCCGCGATGACGGCGGTCGCGATCGCCATGCCCTTCGTGATCGCCTTGGTGGAGTTGCCGACGGCGTCGAGCGACGTCAGGATCTCGGCCGGGCGACCGCTGAACTCGCCGGACATCTCCGCGATGCCTTGCGCGTTGTCCGAGATGGGACCGTAGGTGTCCATCGACACGATGACGCCGACGGTGGTGAGCATGCCCATCCCCATCAGCGCGACGTAGTACAGCTGTGCGTCCACGCCCTCACCGCTGCCCAGCACGAACGCGCCGAGCATCGCGCCCGCGACGGCCAGCAACGACCACACCGACGACTCCAAGCCGGATGCGAATCCCGACAGGATCGTGGTGGCGGGACCGGTCTGTGACGCCTCGGCGACCTCCTTGACCGGCGCGAACTTCGTGTCCGTGTAGTACTGGGTGAGGATCTGGATCACCGAGGACAGGATCAATCCGATCGCCACGGCGAGGAACGGCTTGTAGATCACATCACCGGCGCTGTCTTTGACGTAGACCATGCACAGCACCAGAACCGCTGCCGCCGAGACCAGCGCGGAGACGAAGAACCCTCGGTTGATGGCCTTCATGCCGTGCTCGGTCTCACTGCGCGGCGACACCATAAAGATGCCCAGCACCGAGGTGACCACGCCGATCGCGCGCACGAACAGCGGGAACATCACGCCGATGATCGGGTTGATGCCGATGCCGTCGGCTGCTGCGGCGCCGAGGATGATCGCGGCGACCAGGGTGACCTCGTAGCTCTCGAAAAGGTCGGCCGCCATGCCAGCACAGTCACCGACGTTGTCGCCCACGTTGTCAGCGATCACCGCAGCGTTGCGCGGGTCGTCTTCGGGGATGCCCTGCTCGATCTTGCCGACGAGGTCGGCGCCGACGTCCGCGGCCTTGGTGAAGATGCCGCCGCCGACACGCATGAACATCGCGAGCAGCGCCCCACCGAAGCCGAAGCCGACCAGCACGCTTGGCGCGTCGTTCTTGAAGAGGATCAGGATGAGCACCGCGCCCAGCAAACCGAGCCCGACCGTGAACATCCCCGCCACCCCTCCGGCGCGGAACGCGATCGTCAGTGCGCGCTTGAGACCCGATTCGCGAGCCGCGTTCGCCGTGCGCACGTTCGCGCGAACGGCAAGGCCCATGCCGGCGAAGCCGGTGAGCGCGCTGAAGCCGGCGCCGAGCACGAATGCGATCGACCGGCCCAAGCGGATGACGATGTCGCTCTTGTCGGCGCCCTCGTGGACGGGAAGCGCGAAGAACAGAAGGATGCCGATCGCGACGACGAACAGACCCACCGTCCTGAACTGTCGCCGCAAGTAGGCCTCAGCGCCTTCTTGGATCGCCTTCGCGATCTCGATCATCTTCGGCGTACCTTCGCTGTGCGCGAGCACCTGCTTCACGAGCACGTATGCGACGACCAACGCGAGCGCAGCGATCACCAGGATCGCCCACAGCGCGTTGCTCTCGAGCGCCCTGAACTTGGCGTCGATGCGACCGCCTTCGGCCGCGATGAAGCCGATCATCTGTCCTCCTGGATACCTAGGCAAAGGAAGGGGCCCGGCTGGGCTCAGCGATGCTATCTTGACGCCCCTACCCTGGCAAAACGTCTGCATGACCGCCCAGCATCCTGCTTCTGGCAGCCGAGGCGCGCGCCAGCATGGGACGCCGGAGCGCACTTCTCCTCGCGCCGCCCGTGCTGCAACGGATGCTCTCGACAGACTGATAGTCTCCGCCCGATATGCGGGAACCAATGGTGCGCCGCGGGCGCGCGTCGCGACAACAGCGATTGCTGAGGACGGCGATCGGGGTCGTCGCGATCGTTGCCGTCGCCGCACTCATCGCGAACGCGCTCGGCGGAGGGGACCCGGGACCCGGCGAGCTGCCGATCGCCCAGGTGTCGTTCACCGGTGGGGCCGAAGGTGAGTCCGATACCGGCACGCCGTCCAAGGGTGTCGTCAAGAAAGAGGCGGACGCCATCACGGAGATGCTCAACGAGTGGTACCAAACCGCGTTCGTCGACCCGTCGAAGTTCGGAAACGGTTCGTTCCCAACCGTCCACGCGCTCATGGCCAAGAACGCGAAGTCGACCTTCAAGCGTGACATCGCGTCGCTGACGATCGGCGACGCGCGGACCTTCGTCCAGCGGATCGAGCCGAAAACGACGACCGCCGACGTCACGGTGTATCTCGAGAAGGACAAGACGCCGCGCTTCGCCACCGCACTCGTCCGCTTCACCGCGACGGCCACGCAGAAGCAGAAGGCTCAACCGAAGATCTCGATCTCACAGCGCGCAACGCTTCACTTCGAGATGATCGACGACACGTGGATGGTGACCTACTACACGGCGAACGCGTCGCAGAAGGTCATCCAACCGTCGCCCAGCGGGAGCCCTTCACCATGACCCCACGTCGCAAGCTCTTCCTCTTCCCAGTGCTTGGGCTCGTCGGCGCGCTCCTCTGGACCTCGCTCGGCACCTTGTCCACCGCGAGCGGCCAGAGCCCCACCGGCTTCATCGGGCGCGCGCACAAGGGCGAAAGCGCTCCCTCGTTCCAGGAGCCGGTGTTCATCCTCGTGCTCGGCGGCGATGCGCGACGCGGCAACTCGCTCAACCAGCGGATGGACTCGATCCACATCGTTGCGATCGCACCACCCGATGCCGCGAACCCCACCGGACCGGTGCGCGGGTCGATCATCGGTATCCCACGCGACACCTACGTCGACATCCCCGGCCGGGCCAAGAACAAGATCAATGCCGTGGGAACGATGGGCGGTCCCGAGCTCATGATCCGAGTGGTCGAGGGCCTCACCGGCTGCGACCTCGACTATTGGATGCTGTCCGGGTTCGACGGTTTCCGTGGTGAGGTCCGCAAGGTCGGCAGCCAGTTCGTCAAGCAAGCGCCGGGCGTGATCGACGACATCGGCGGCATCGACTTCAGAGCGCGCTACCCCCTTCACGACGACGCGGCCAACGCCGAGTTCGACGTCGGCACGTACCACTTCGACGGGTCGAACGCGCTGCAGTGGGCACGCTCGCGCAAAGCATCCTCTCGACCGCGTGGCGACTTCGATCGGTCCGTCGGTCACGGCGAGCTGATGATCGCAACCGTCGCCGAGATGCGTAAGGACTATCTAGAGCAGCCGGGAACGGCGCTGCGCAATCTCGCGGCAGCGCGCAAGCACCTTCGTATGGACATCCCGGTGCTCGAGTCGCTCACGCTCGGTTTGTTCGCGATGAAGATCAAGCCGTCGAGTATCAAGAACGTGGTCATGGACGGCGGAACAGCAACGGTCAACGGCTCGAGCATCGTCACGGTTGGTTCCGGCGCGAATGATCAGTTCGTTGACATCTGCAGCGACGGCGTCCTCGGCGGCTAGGTCCGCACGCTGCCCGGTTTCGACAGCGCGTGCTTCAACGAACGGATCAGGTTCTCTCGGTTCTTTTTCTTCGCCGCCATCACCAGGAACAGCAGGAAGTACAACGCCGAGAAACCGTACCGGACGGTGGTGTTGGGGAACCCGAACTGTGCGAGGAACAGGAACAGCAATGCCGCGGCCTCCCCACGCGAGATGCTGAGGCTCGCCAGCACGGCCACCGCGAACAGCGATTGCGCGACCGTCAGCAGGACCTCCTCGACCTGGCGCCCCCCGAGCTGGAAGCTGTGGGTGAGCGATCCGAACGAGATCGCATACACCAGCGGCAACGTGCCTACCAGGAGCGTCCATTGGTTCACCTTCGAGGACACGAGCGCGCCGAGACCCTGCTGCGGTTTCGCACGGAGCACGAACAGGATCGCGATGATCATCTCCGGCGCCTCCGACGCGAGCGGCGCGAGCCACTGCACCAGCAGGAACTCGTCGATCCCGAACTCCTTGCCGGTGAGGACTAAGCCCTCTGCGAATGGCTCCGCACTCAGCAGGATCACCGTGGCTGCGAACACGAACATGCCGATGGTCACGAGGCGTCTCTTCGCAACGCTCAGCGCCGCGATCGCCAGCGGCGGACCGATCAGCTCGGGATGCTCAGCCTCTTCCTTCGCGGTGTGCCAGATATAGAAGCCGAACATCGAGACGAGGACGATCGTGTCGAGCACGGTCGCACTCTGGCGGATCACGATGGTCGCGGCCCACAGGGTGGCAAGGAACAAGAACCCCAGGTCGAGGCGGCGCGTCTCAGGGAGGACCACTTCACGCTCGCCGCTGCGCTTCCACCACACCAGCACGACGACGGCCCAGCCCAGACCGATCAGCAAGCGGTTCGCGCCGGTCATGTTCGCGATCGCGAGCTGGCGGTTGCACGTCTCAGCGGCGGCGCACGGGTCGATCCCGGCCGCGGCACCGATCGCGTCGTCGGCGCCGGCCTTCCACGCGAAGACAAGGTCGACCGCGTACTCGGGCAGGACGGCGATGAACGCAAGGAAGGCGATCGCCAGGCCTTGTGAGATGTCGAGCTGTGCGACCTCGGCACCCCACGACAGCAGGAAGGCAGAGCCGAGGATGGCGATACCGAACATCACCGTTTCCATCGGACCCGGGTGGTGGGAGTCTCCGAGCACGCCGGCGCGCACGAGCAGCGCGCCCAGCGTCAGGACCATGGCGCCCCACACGTAGGCCCATTGTTTCCGTGGATGTACCAGTTCTTCCGCCATCGGGCGGTGAGACTATCAGTCGCGACGGCGTGTCGGTGGCTCCCGCTACCCTCTCATCGAGATGGACGCAGACCGGGTTCTGGCAGGGCTTGCGGAGGGCGATCACCGCGAGTGCGTCGTTCACCTCGAGCGGATACCGGCGCGCCCCGCGATCCCCGGGCGAGGCGTCGAGATCGCGCCGGAGCTGTCGGTCCGTCTGCGCAAGCTCGGCATCGACGGCCTCTGGTCCCATCAAGCCGACGGTCTGGCTGCCGCGCGTGCCGGCCGCAACGTCGCCGTCGCGACCGGAACGGCCAGCGGCAAGTCGCTGGTCTATCAGCTCACTGTCTTCGAACGCTTCCTCGCCGATCCAAAGGCGACCGCGATCGCGATGTTCCCGACCAAGGCCCTCGCCCAGGATCAGCTCCGGCACATCCGCAGTTTCATGATGCCGGCCGTCCGCTCGGCGATCTACGACGGGGACACCCCTTCGGCCGATCGGCAATGGGTACGACGTAACGCGAACCTCCTCATCACAAACCCGGACATGCTCAGCGTCGGCATCCTGCCCCAACACGACAAGTGGGCCACGTTCCTGCGCAACCTCTCGGTCGTGGTCATCGACGAGATGCATGTCTTCCGCGGCGTTTTCGGCTCGCACGTCTCGAACGTCGTCCGGCGCCTTCGCCGCATCGCCGCGCACTACGGAGCGCGCCCGCTGTTCGTGTGTGCCAGCGCGACGATCGGCAACCCCGCCGAGCTCGGCGCGCGCCTCACCGGACTGCCGTTCGACGCGGTGACCGACGACGGATCCCCGCGGGGCGAGAAGCTGTTCGCGCTGTGGAACCCACCGTTGCTGGAACCCTTCGAGGAGGGCGGCGCGCGATACAGCGCGACGTCGCAGGCGGCGGCCTTGCTGGCCGGACTCGCCCGCGAAGGGGTTCGCACGATCGCGTTCACGCGCTCCCGCAAGAGCGCCGAGTTGGTGGCGGCGCACGCGCGCGACCTGTTAACCGACGAAGCCACGGGCAAGGCCGAGCGGATCGCCGCCTATCGCGCCGGGTACCTTCCGGAGGAGCGGCGCGCGCTCGAGCAGGACCTCGTCTCGGGCCGTCTGCTGGGGGTCGCGGCGACGACAGCGCTCGAGCTCGGGATCGACATCGGCGGCCTGGATGCCTGTCTCATCGCCGGCTATCCCGGGACGGTGGCAGCGACTTGGCAGCAAGCGGGGCGCGCCGGGCGCGCACAGCAGCGCTCGCTTGCGGTGCTGATCGCGCAGGACGATCCACTCGATCAGTACGTCGTCCAGCATCCCGCGTCGCTGTTCGGGCGCCCGCACGAGTCCGCGATCATCGACCACGCCAACCCACACATCCTCGATGCGCACGCGGGAGCCGCTGCATACGAGCTGCCGCTGACCGAGGGCGACATGGAGTTCTTCGGGGACGACATCGTCGCGGCGACCTCGCGCTTACTGCTGGCGAAGCTGCTGCGCGTGCGCGCGGGCAAGAACTTCTGGAACGGCGCGCGCGCCCCTGCCGGCGATATCGATCTTCGCTCGGCGGGTCGCACGGTTTCCATCGTCGAGGCCGGTACGGGGCGACTGCTGGGAACCTCCGAGGAAGGCCGGGCGATGCACTCGCTGCACGCCGGCGCGATCTACATCCACCAAGGCGAGCAGTTCGAAGTCGGCAAGCTCGATCTGCACGACGCGGTGGCGCTGGTCGAGCAGATCGACGCGACGCATTACACGCAGTCACGCGACGTGACGGATATCCGCATCATCGACGTCGAGCGGTCCGGGCGCGCAGGCGAGGTCGAGCTGTTCTACGGGACCGTGCGCGTTTCGAACCAAGTGGTTTCGTTCGTTCGCAAGCGCCTCTACAGCAACGAAGTCATCGGCGAGGAGCCGCTCGACCTGCCCGAGACGGTGTTAGAGACGAAAGCGGTCTGGTATGCGGTTCCCGACGGACTGCTGGCACAGGCCGGCCTGCACGCCGCGGACGTCCCTGGGGCCGCGCACGCAGCCGAACACGCGGCGATCGGCATCATGCCGCTGTTCGCGATGTGCGATCGATGGGACATCGGCGGCGTGTCAACCGCGCTGCACGAAGACACGGACATGTGCACGGTGTTCATCTACGACGGTTATCCCGGCGGCGCCGGCTTCGCCGCTCGTTCGTTCGCCGCCGGCGCTGAGCACCTCCGCGCGACGCTCGAGACGATCTCGTCCTGCGGCTGCGAGCGCGGATGCCCTTCGTGCGTGCAGTCGCCGAAGTGCGGCAACGGGAACGAGCCGCTCGACAAAGCCGGGGCGATCCGGTTCCTTACGACGATCCTCGGCCCGGATCAGCCCGTATCGGGCTCGTCCGAACCGTTCGCGACCTGACGGTCCGCAAGCAACTGTAAACTGTCGATCACCCGAGCGCTCTGCGTGCGCAACATCAGCGAGCGGACGTCGTAGGCGAGCATGCAGGTGGCGCACACCACGTAATCGGTGGTGCGCCGGAAGGGGATGACGGCATCCGCGCCCGGCGGCAGCACACCGGCTTCCGTCACCGCCTCAACGAGAAGCGCTCCACAATCGCAATAGATCTGCCCGGCCATGGAGAGATGGTAAAGCAGGCGCGGCTAGGCGTGGCGACGCAGGGCGCGCGCCATGTGCGACGCGAACAGCATCAGCAGCAACCCGCCGGACAGCGAACGCGGCAAGCGCTCGGTCCCTTCGTCCTCGACCGGGATGCCCGAGCCCAGACCGGGACCCGCGGCGTAGACCGGGCGGCGGGTGCTGCCATCGGGCACGAGCGACTGACGCGGATCGTAGGGCAGGCTCTTCTCGTACTCGCCGCAATAGAAGTCGCAGTAGTTCGCGGTAGAGCCGGAGCCGGGCCGGGTCGTCGACCCGGGGCGCGAGGAGCCGCCGGTCGTGGGTGGCACTGATCCGCTGCCGTTGTCCGAT
>JBKJXT010000301.1:0-4746 GCA_046716205.1 Actinomycetota bacterium | reverse complement strand
GCTCTCCGCCAGATGTGGCTCGACAACTTCAACGCGAGGCGCCCCGCCGAACCGCCGCGGCAGCCACTGACCTGTGAGCAACTCGGTGCCATCACGACGCCGACGCTTGCAGTGGGCGCCGAGTACGGCATGCCCTACTCGCGGGGGATCGTCGACAGGCTCGCCGCGTGTATCCCCGGCAGCCGCTTGGTCGTCATCCCTTCGGTGACACATTTCATGAGCTACCAAAAGCCCGACACCTTCAACGAAGCCGTCCTGGACTTCCTCGCACAACATTGATGAGGATGATTCGGCCCCTCTGTTTGCCGTACCAGCTCAACGACGCTATCGACTGAGGCCCGGGCGGCTAGGGGTGAGTCGTGAGTATCAGCCCGCGACGCCGTCGCACCATTGACGCGTTCCAAGCGCAGTAAGCATGAAACGGTGATGGGGCCCACCCCGCCAGGCACGGGCGAGATCGCTGCGCACTCATGATGGCCCCCTGAAGTGATGGACCCGAATCCTAACCTTGCGCGCGCGAAGGCCGAGCGATACCGTTTTCGAACCATCCGACTGGGGGTTGTCATGGCTATCGACACGACTGCTGTTGTTTCCGACGCGGACATCGAAGGATTGCGGATGTCGTTCTCGGGCGCGCTGCTTCGTGCAGGCGACGAGGGGTACGACACCGCGCGCACGCTGCATAACGCGGCGATCGACCGCCACCCCGCGCTGATCGCGCGTTGCACCGGTACCGCGGACGTCATCGCCGCGCTCACGTTCGCGCGCGAACGTGGTCTCACGATCGCGCTGCGCGGCGGCGGACACAGCGTCGCAGGCTTCTCGTGCGTGGACGGCGGCGTCGTGCTCGACCTGTCGCCGATGAAGGGTGTCATCGTCGATCCGGCCAAGAACACCGCGCGCGCGCAAGCCGGTGTGACGTGGGGCGAGTTCGACCACGAAACGCAAGCGTTCGGGCTTGCGACGACGGGCGGTTTCGTTTCGACGACCGGCATCGCCGGGCTGACGCTCGGCGGCGGGATCGGATTGCTCCAGGGGAAGTACGGTCTGTCGTGCGACAACCTGATCGGCGCCGACGTCGTGCTCGCCGATGGTTCTTTCGTCCATGCCAGCGAAGAAGAGAACGCCGACCTGTTCTGGGGCTTGCGTGGCGGCGGCGGAAACTTCGGGATCGTCACGGCGTTCGAGTTCAAGCTGCACCCCGTCACCAACGTCGGCTTCGGGTTCCTGTTCCATCCGATCGGGCGCGCGCTCGATGCGTTGCGGTTCTACCGCGACATCGCGGAGGAGTTGCCGGACGACATCATCTGCGGGGTAGCGTTCATGATTGCCCCGCCGATGGAGTTCGTCCCCGAAGAGCTGCAAGGGAAGAAGGTCACCGGTTTCATGATCGCCACGCCCGGCCCCTCAGAGGACTACGCGGCAGCCGTCGACAAGCTCAAGAGCTTCGGTCCGCCGGTCGCTGAGATCGTGATGACGCTTCCGTACGCGATCGCGCAGCAGATGCAGAACGAGGAACAGCCGCCGGGAAACCACTACTACTGGAAGTCCACATACCTCGAGGAAGCGAGCGACGACGTGCTCGGCGTTGTGGCGCGCTATGGGTCGAACGACTCGCTGACTCCGTTCTCCGGCGCGATGCTCTTCAAGCTCGGGGGAGCCGTCGCACAGGTTCCAGAGGACGCGATGGCGTTCCCGCTCCGCAGCGGCGGCTACATCGTGCAGACCGATGCCGGCTGGGTCGATGCTGCAGATGCCGAACGTCACATCGCGTGGGCGAAGGGATGCCATGCCGAGCTCGCACCGTTCACGAGCGGTGAGGCGTACGTCAACTTCATCGGCGACGAGGGCGAGGATCGCGTGCGCGCCGCATACGGGAAGGCTCGGTACGACCGCCTCGTCGAGCTGAAGAACAAGTACGACCCGACGAACCTGTTCCGGCTCAACCAGAACATCAAACCGACGGCGTAGCGTTCGCGCACGGAGGTGGAGTTCGCAGCGGTCGTGCTCGCTGCAGGACTAGACTCGTGGTTCGAGAATCGTCCACTCAGGGCCACTAGACCGCCCTTATCAAAACCGTCGAGGAGAGAGGCGAACGGCTCCTCGTAGGTGACGCGCAGTATCGCGCGGTCATGCACGATGATCTTGGCGAACATCGCCTGGTTCCACTGACGCTTAACGTCCGCCGACGCTTTGCGGTAGCTCGCGAGACAATCTCGTGTGAGCTTCACGGCCAACTCGACGGGCTTACGTGCTTCTTGCAGTCGTTCGATCTGGTCGCCCTGGCCGCGGTGGCCCGATACACACGGAAGGGTTCGCGGCCGCGCCGAACTATCTAGCGCCGAGCTACGACTGGGTCGAAGCGATGATTGCTCGCCGCTGGGCTCTCATCCGATACATCGTGCGATCAGCTTCATCGACGATCGCTTCGAGAGACGATCCACTGCCCGGTTCGTACTGAGCCCACCCGATGCTGAGCGATAAACGGTGCCGTTCGGTCCGCGACGCGTTGAGGTGCTCGAGGGTCTGTTGGATGCGGCCGACGGTTCGCACTACCTCGCGTTCGGAGGTCGCGCGCAGGATCGCACAAAACTCATCGCCCCCTACGCGAGCGACGACATCGGAGGCGCACACGCTTCGATTGAGCACGCCGGCGATGCTGACCAAGGCGTCATCACCGGCCTTGTGGCCTTGGAGGTCATTGATCGCCTTCAGGTGATCCACGTCACAGAACAACACGAAGAAAGCGGCCTTCTCTCGGTCCGCCATGCGCAAGCTATGTCGACCGAGCGCGAGGAATCCCGCACGGTTCGAGACACCGGTCAGCTCGTCGACGGTCGCTCTCTCGAACATGTTCATCTCTCGCTCGACCGTGTGCGCGAGATCGCGGAGCAATCCAACGTCATCGTCAGACAGCGTCCGTGGAACAGTGTCGATGATGCAGAGCGTACCGACCGGGTGATGCTGCGTCGTTCGGATCGGGACGCCCGCATAGAAGCGGAGCCCTGGAGGGCCGAGTACTAAGGGATGTGCCCCGATCCTCCATTCAGTTCGCTGGACTCTTGCAGGCCCGGCGTCGGGTGCTCCCCCCGCGGCCGCTTGAGTCGGGATCCGGAAGCACGAACCATGCGCAATGCCTATCCGCACTATTCGTTGGCCGCGACGCCCAGTCATCCCCCGGGGAAGGAGACTTGCCACAATCACAACGGCCACACGATCGGTTCTTGTGAACCAGGGTCTCTCTCACCGCAGCAACTCGAACCGTTCCCGTGGCGGTCTCAGACGCAACTCGCGGTGCATCTGATCTCAAGATTCAGCTAGTCCGGCCCGGCCATCTAAGCCACTTGGCTCAGGTTCCCGACCCGCGCCGCACCCATGATCGAACCAGAAATGAGTCACACGAGGAGGTCTCGCCATGGGAAAGACCACGAGGATCGGCCGGGAGGACACGGTAAAGTCTCTGATCACGCCGGTCGAATTGGGTGATGGGGTGCCAAAGAAGAAGCAAGAAACTGTAGCTCTGCCGGTCGGCACGGTAACGCTGATCCTGGCGGACGCGGAAGGGTCGACTCGCCTTTGGGAGACCGATCCAGACTCTGTGGCGCCCGCCACACGCAGCCACGACCGCATCGTCGATGAGGCGATCGGGCGCAACGGCGGGGTGAGACCTCAGGAACAGGGAGAGGGCGACAGCTTCGTCGCCGCCTTCAGCCGCCCCTCGGATGCGCTGGCGGCCGCCATAGAGATCCAGCAGTCGCTCGTCGGAGAAGAGTCTCCTATCCGGCTCCGTTTGGCGCTTCATACCGGAGAGGTCCAGCTTCGGAATGAGTCCAACTACATCGGGGTGGCCATGAACCGCACGGCTCGCATCCGGGCGGTCGGGTACGGCGCACAGATCCTTCTGTCCCAGGTCACCCACGATCTCGTCGCCGATCGTCTACCGCAGGGAGTCGCCTTCAAGGACCTCGGGGTCCATCGACTCAGAGACCTTTCGAGGCCGGAGCGCATCTTCCAGGTTCTCCATCCAGATCTTCCGCGCGAGTTTCCGATGCTGCGGTCTCTCGACTGCCTTCCCAACAACCTTCCGGTCCAAAGAACCTCGTTCATCGGACGAAACAAAGAGTTGGAGGAACTACAGTCGCTGCTCGATTCGACGCGGCTGCTGACGCTCTCCGGATCGGGCGGTGCGGGAAAGTCGCGCCTCGCGGTGCAGCTTGGTGCGGAGGTTCTCGACCGGTTCGAAGACGGAGTTTGGTTCGTCGCTCTGGCCCCGGTTCAAGACGAAGAAGGTGTCGCAAAGCATGCCGCCACGGCGGTCGGCCTCGGTGAGACGCAGACCGGGCTGCTGCCCAAGTTCATCGGCGCCAAGAGGATGCTGGTGATCCTGGACAACGCCGAGCACGTCCTGGATGCCACGGGAAACCTCTCGGCCACGCTCCTCGACTCGTGTCCGGAACTCCGGATCGTTGTCACGAGCCGTGCGCCGTTGGCGATCGAAGGGGAAACGACGTACCGGGTACCTTCCCTGACTCTCCCGGAAGAGGACTCACGGGTTCCGATCGGATCGCTCACCGGATACGAAGCGGTCCAGCTGTTCGTGGACAGAGCGACGAAGGCGCGGCCGAACTTCAAGCTCGACGATCAGAACGCCGAGACGGTCGCCACGATCTGCCGGAGGCTCGGCGGGATCCCGTTGGCGTTGGAGCTCGCGGCCGCGCGGATCCGAGTCTTGTCGCCTCATCAGAT
>JBKJXT010000300.1:0-4267 GCA_046716205.1 Actinomycetota bacterium | reverse complement strand
GTCTCGACCTCCGCGAGCATCGGCACCTCGGCCATCTGCTCGAGGTTTGCCAGCAGGTTGCCGTGCGTGAGCATCGCGCCCTTGGGGCGGCCGGTGGTGCCCGAGGTGTAGACCAGGCAGGCGAGGTCGTCCTCGGAAACGCTGACTTCGACCGGCGCGTCTCCCCGTCCCAGCATCTGCTCCCACGACATCGTGCCCATCGGCGCGCGATCGCCGCACACCACGACGTGCTCGAGCATCGGCAGCGTCTCGCGCAACCCGTCGACCTGCCGCAGGAACGGCTCCGCGACGATCACCGCGCGGGCCTCCGCATCGGAGACGACGTGAGAGATCTCATCGGAGGTGAACATCGTGTTGAGCGGAACCATCACGCCACCGGCCCGCAGGATCGCCATGTACGCGTACACGAAATGCGGGATGTTGTGCACCAGCACCGCGACGCGGTCGCCCTTCCGTATACCCAACGCGGCGATGCCGGCTGCCGCACGATCGATCTCGCGCTGGAGCTCGCCGTACTTGATCGGTTGGTCTTGGAAGAGGAGCGCTGCCTTGTCGGGCAGGCGCGTCGCCGTCGCCCGCACCATGTCTGCCACGTTCATCCGATGGATGCTCCCCTTTCGCGCAGCTCGCGCTGCACGTCTCCTACGTCGATCGCGCGGACGTTCCCGCCTGCGCGCGCCGCGATGGCTGCGGCCACACCGGCCGCTT
This sequence comes from Actinomycetota bacterium, assembly GCA_046716205.1. Lineage (GTDB taxonomy): Bacteria > Actinomycetota > AC-67 > AC-67 > AC-67 > JBKJXT01. The sequence goes on along the minus strand of JBKJXT010000300.1, from coordinate 3,559 downwards.
CACCTTGCGCCATCGAGGGCGCGATCACCCGCGTCGAAGCCAGGGCCTCGTGCGAGGCCGAGATACAACGTCCAGCTACCAGCAGGTTCTCCACCTCCCGAACGACGAGCGATCGATACGGTACCTGGTAGTACGCCCCCTTATCGAGCCAGACCCAACGCGTGTCGCGACCCTCGGTGTGGAACTCCTGGGGCCAGGCGCCGCACGCGATCGCGTCGTCGAACCGTGCCGCGCCGAGTACCTCCTCGCCGGTGAGGACATGGTCGCCGATCGCGCGTCGCGTCTCGCGCACGCCGAGCTGTGTGGGGGTGTCGCCGAAGAAGGCCTCGCCGAACCCCGGCATGTGCTGGGTCAGGAATCGCCCTGCCTTCGCTGCCTCCGCGCGCCCGGCGAATTCCGCGGCGGTCGCCTCGACGGGGTCGCACATGTCCGGCGCGCGTCCGTCGTGCGCGATCCGGGTCATCGCGCCGATCACCTCGCCGGCGCGCCCGGTCGGCAACACCGCGCCGCCGGTCCGCGAAAGCGACCACTCCGGCTGCTGCCCGACCGTTCGCAGCAGCTGGTTGAGATGCTCCAGCCCGGCGGTGTAGGCAGCGCCGACGTCCACGTTGTGCATCGAGAACTGCATCGAGGGGAACTGCCGTGGCCCCTCGTCCACGCCGAGCCCGGCATGGAACACCACGTCGGCGTCGCCGCTGGCATCGATGAAGGTCCGCCCGGTCACGGCGAGGGGCCCCCGTTTGGACCCGACCACGATCGCGCGGATCCGGGAACCCTCACGCACCACGTCGGTGACGGTGCAGTGCAGCAGCGGGGTGAGGTTCGGCTCGGCGGCTATCAGCGCGTCGGCCTGCGCCTTGTAGGCCCAGGGCTGGTACAGGAACACCGCGGTCTCCTTGAACGGCACGGGCCCGAACCCGGCGCCGGAGGCCGCAAGGCCTTCGGCCCATGAGCGCGCGAACCCGCCGCACACGTGGGTTGGTCCGTCCTCGGTCATGCGGTACAGCCCGCAGATCGTGCCGACCCACGCGGCCGTGGCGTTGCCGCCGAAGAACCCGTAGCGCTCGATCAGCACGGTCTTCGCGCCGAGACGTGCGGCGGTGATGGCCGCCGCCAAGCCTGCCGAGCCGCCGCCGACGACGACGACGTCGGCGTCGGTGAGCACGACCGCATCGCGTCCCTCGAGCCGAACCGTTCGGGTCACGTCGCGGGAGTCTACGACGAGGGCTTCAGGAATGAGACGCGCCTGCCGATACATCTCTCAGATAAGCCTGAACATCAGGCCGGTTCCCACGACAAAGGCAAACCCGCCGTGAGGCGGGGACGCAAAGCCACGGGGCCCTTGAAAAGGGGTCAGCCGGGTTGCCGAAGGAGCCGACGTGCGCCAGACGCCCGTCGACCCAAGGCAGAGATGCCGTGGAGCGGCGGGCTGTTGATTTGGGCCCGGAACAAGGGGCTACATGATGGGTGCACGTCGCGTCGTATCGGGGGTGCTGATCGCGGGCATGACCGCCGGTCTGCTCACCCTCACGGCTGGGAGCGCTTCTGCGCTCACCAACGCCGAATCCAAGTTCGTCAGCTTGATCAACCAGGAGCGCGCCAAGACCGGCCGGCGCGCTCTCAGCGTTGCCTCCGACCTCGTCGCCAACGCCCGCGCCCACAGCGCGCGCATGGCGGACAAGGGCGAGATCTTCCACAACAGCAGCCTCTCCAAGCAGATCCGCAACTGGTACGTCCTCGGCGAGAACGTCGGCGTCGGTCCGACCGTCGAGGCGTTGCACCAGGCCTTCATGGACTCGCCGCACCACAAGGACAACATCCTGTACCGCGACTACAACATCATCGGCGTGGGCATCGTGAAGGGCAGCGACGGCTACATCTACGTCACCGAGGTGTTCGCGGGACGCAAGAGCAGCAGCTCCAGCACGACCAAGTCGACCACTTCTGTCTCCAGGTCCACCTCGACCGCCCGCAGTGCGAGCGCAGCCCCTCGCGCCGCGGCGTCGCTCCCCCAGCAGGCACCGCGTCCGGCGGCACCTGAGGTGGAGCCCCTCACGGTGGATCTGCTGGCCAGGATGGCAGGCTTCGATGCGGCGACCGTCGATCCCTCGACCGGCGCAGCGTCGGGCTCGTAACGAAGCGCGGCAACGCGAAAGACCCATCTCCGCGCCCCCGGGCACGTGTGCCCCGGGGCCGGCCCCCTTTCAGGCGGGTAGAGTGACAACGTTTTGGGGGAGCCGGCACCACGTCAGTATCCACGCGTGCTCTGCGCGACGGGGCCCTTCTACATGCTCCCGATCGGTCAGGTGTTCGAGACCCTGTCGAAAGCCGGATTCAGCGCTGCCGAGGTGATGTGCACCACCGAGCGCGCCACCCAAGACCCCAAGGCGCTCACGGCCTTGGCCGAGGACTTCGGCGTCCGCGTCGAGGCGATCCATGCGCCATTCTTGCTGCTGACGCGCAACGTATTCACCACCGACCCCCTCGAGAAGATCAAGCGCTCGACCGAGGTCGCGAAGGGCGCAGGCGCGCCGCTTGTGATCGTGCACCCCGCGTACCGGTGGCAGCTGCGCTACGCGCAGTGGCTCGAGCAGGAGATCGAGGAGTTCAACGAGACCGAAGAGATCACGGTCGCGGTCGAGAACATGTTCCCGGTGTGGATCCGCGGGCGCGGGCTGACGTTCCATCGCTCGATGGGCATCGAGGACATGAAGAAGTTCCCCGCGATCACGCTCGACACCAGCCACCTCGCCGTGACCGGCATCGACATCATCAAAGCTTTCGACGAGCTGAAGGACCGGATCACCCATATCCACCTGTCCAACAACCTGGGGACGGGACGCGACACCCATTCGATGCTCACGGAGGGCGTCCTGCCCGTCGGCGCCATGCTCAAGCGCTTGGGCGAGGCCGGCTTCACCGGGACGATCACCCTCGAACTGGACATCCGCGAGTGGGCCTCCAAGCCGGCCCAGCTTGCCTCGATCCTGCGCGAGCAGCGCGAGTTCTGCCTCGACCGACTCGGCGCGCCCGCAGACGCCTGAGCAACAAGGACTAAAGGCCCTCACCAGAAACGCCGACAATCCCCCAAATGGGTGATGCCGCGATGGTAGGGGTGGGCGTAGGGTTGCCGTCGGCCACATACCTACCGCTGGAGGAGCTTTGGCCATTCGCGTTCTAGTCGTAGACGACACCGATCACGTCCGTGAGATGCTGGCGAACATGCTGGAGCTCGACGGGTTCGAGGTCGCTGGTCAGGCCAGCAGTGGCGAGGAAGCCATCGGGCGGGTCGCGCTCGACTCGCCCGACGTCGTGATCATGGACTTCAAGATGCCGAGGATGGACGGGATCGCGGCGACGCAGCGCATCCGTGCGATCGCACCGACGATACCGGTGATCCTGTACACGGCCTACCTCGACGAGGACATGGAACGCCGCGCGCGCGAGGTCGGCGTGAGCGCGTGTATCGGCAAGGTCGAGGGACTCAGCTCACTCGAGCGCGAGATCTCCGCGCTGTGCCTTGCCCTCGCCGAGCACTAAGGGGCCGGCAACTTCGAAG
>JBKJXT010000299.1:0-4544 GCA_046716205.1 Actinomycetota bacterium | reverse complement strand
ATCTGACGGAGCTGAGGAGGGCACCGCGATGATCTCGTCCGAGATGGATGCTGGCGTGGTTGATGAAGACCCGATACAGGAACAGACGCTTCGGGTTCCGACCTGGGAAGAGATCGCGGTGCTTGACGCGGAACTACAGCGACGGGCGCGCAAGCCCGCACTGAAGCTTCTGCGAGCCGACCGCGTGCTCGACGGGGATACCTACACCTGATCTCACCGACTCCGCCGGTCCCATCCCGGCGGCGCACCACCCGGTGCACCGCACCGGACACGTTATGGGGCGGCGCTACCCCCAGCGCCCGTCCGTTCACCGCCCACCCAAGAGGCTGAGCCGTCTGTGAAGATCTCTTTCTTCCAGACGGCTACCTCTTGTTTCAAGGTGTCGATGAGCCAGCGCGCTGCTTCGAACGCCTCGGCGCGATGCGGCGCCGCGCACGCCACGACGACGCTTGGCTCGCCGATCGGAACGTCGCCGGTGCGATGCATCGCGAGCACGCCGCGCACGCCGAACCGCTCCATCGCATCGCGCGCCAGTTGCTCGAGCTGCGCCGTCGCGCGACTCTCGTACGCTTCGTAGCTGAGCTGTTGAACCTCTTTATCCTCGCTCGGCGAACGCGTCGAGCCTTCGAACACGACCACGCCGCCGCAGTCGGGACGTCTGATCCGCGCGACGAGCGCCGCGACGTCCAGCGGCTCGGACGACAGACCGGTGACGATCATGGCTTCATCATCTCGAGGGCATGCGGCAGGATGTCGAGCACAGCCTCCAGACACTCCGCCGCGGCTTTCGGCGAGCCGGGCAGGTTGAGGATCAGGGTCGTCCCGCGCGTGCCGCAGACCTGACGTGAGAGCGCAGCGTAGGGCGTGTGCTTCAAGCCGGCGGCGCGCGTCGCCTCCGCGATCCCGGGCGCCTCGCGCTCGATCACCGCTCGCGTCGCCTCGGGCGTCACGTCGCGCGCGCCGAGTCCCGTCCCGCCGGTCGTCAGGATGAGCTCGACGGTGTCGGTCCACTCGATCAGGGCGGCCTCGATCTGCGAGCGCTCGTCGGGCACCGTCTTGGTCGTTACGACTTCGCCGCCGCCGTCGGTGATCATCCGCGCCACCAGCGGCCCGCCCTCGTCGACGTACTCGCCGCGGGAAGCGCGATCCGAAACCGTGAGTACGGCTACCTTCATTCGAACGTCACCGTGCCGGACTTGCCGCCAGACTTCGCGACGATGCGCAGCGCCTCGACGCGCATCCGCGGGTCCTCGGCCTTCGCCATGTCATACAGCGTCAGCGCGGCGGTCGAACACGCGACCAGCGCTTCCATCTCGAAGCCCGTCCGATCGAGACCTCGGACCGTCGCTCGTACCTCGATCGCGTCGTCTCCGACCGGCTCGCACGTGACCCCCACGTAGGTCGTGCGCACGGGATGACACATCGGCAGCAACTCGGCCGTTCGCTTCGCCGCGAGCGTGCCGGCGATCTTCGCAGCCGACACCGCGTCGCCCTTCTTGATCGACCCGGCCATGATCCGGTCGCGCGTTTCGGGCACGGCGATCAGCCGGCACACCGCGGTCGCCTCCCGTTTGGTTTCGCCCTTGTCGCCCACGTCGACCATGTGGAAGTCCTGCCCGCCGCTCACCGGCGGGAGCAACGCGATCTCGGCGGGCGCGGCCGTCTCCCACACCAGCGCCGGATCGATCCTCTCGTCGCCGGCGAGGATCGTGCAGATCCCGAGCACGCGCTCGAATCCCGCCCCGAACCTCTCGGTGGCGATCTTGAGCGCCTCGCCGACGGTAGAGGCGTCCACCTCCAGCGAACGCGTGCCCGCGGCTTCCGCGAGCCCCGCGAAGAACAGTAACCTGATCATCAGGGACAACTCTAAGGGGCGGTGGCCGGGCTCGCCTGTTCAGCCCAACAGCTCGACGGTCACCTCGGCGCCCTCGGGCGCGCCGCCCGGCTCGACGATCGCGAACCCCTCCGCCCCAAGGAGGTTCGACAGCACCACGCTCGACTGCGCGGGCAGCGGAACGGCAGCCTCGCCCTCGATCCGTACGCGCGTGAACTGCGTGCGGCTCGGCGACCCCTTCACGGCGGAGGCGAGACGCTTCGTGACACGAGCGGGCTCGGGCGCGCGCCCGGCCATCGCGCGGATCGCCGGCTGCACGAACACGTGCGCGCCGACGAAGGCGCTGCCCGGGTTGCCCGGCAGACCGAGCACCCGCGTGCCCTCCATCTCGCCGAACGCGACGGGCTTGCCCGGCTTGATCGCGATCCGCCACAGCTGCAGCGCACCGTGTTGCTCGAGGATCGCACGGATCCAGTCGTGCTCGCCGACGCTCGCGCCACCGGTGGTGACGATCAGGTCGGCGCGCGCCGCAGCGTCCTTCAACCACGATGCGATCGCCTCCGGATCGTCGGGGATCAAGGCATCGGCGGCGATCGTGGCGCCGGCGCGCTCGCACATGGCGCGCAGCACCGCTCGGTTGGCGTCGTAGACCTGGCCGGGTCGCAGCTCGGTGCCCGGCAGGGCGATCTCGTCACCGGTCGAAAGGATCGCGACGCGCGGCCGCGGGTGCGCGCGCAGGTGCGTTCGCCCGACCGAGGCCGCGACCCCCAGATGCACCGGCCCGAGCGTCGCGCCCACAGGGATGATCTCGTCGCCGGCGCGCACGTCTTCGGCGCGCGGACGCACGTGACGTCCCGGCTGGAACCCAACGTTCACCACGACGGTGTCACCGTCGCGCGTGGTGTCCTCCCACGGGACCACGGCATCGGCGCCGTCGGGCAACGGCGCGCCGGTCATGATCGTCGTGCAGGTTCCGTCTTGGACGGTGACGCCGCCGACGGTGCCGGCGTGGATCTCATCGACGATGCGCAGGGTGCCCGGCGTATCAGCGGCGCGCACCGCGTAGCCGTCCATCGCCGAGTTGTCGAAGCCGGGTACGTCGTGCGCAGCCACCACGGGCTCGACGATGACCAGACCCAGCGCATCGGCGAGGGGGATATCGCGCGGTTCCAGGGGCGTGAACGAGCCAACGATGCGCTCGACCGCCTCGGCGTAGGAGACCAGCGGACGCCCCAGCTCTTCCTGCGTCACCTCACGCTTCATGTTTCCGCCACCTCGTTCACGATCTCGATCGCATCCGTGAGCGCGACGCCCTGCTGGCTCGCGATGCCGAGCACGTAGCATAGGAGCGGCGCGTTGATGCGGTCACCGCTGGTGTGCGACGCGACGCGCGCGACCTCCAACAGGGCGCGGCGTGCGTCGGGATCGGGCGTCAGCGACGCCGCATCGAGGCCGGTCTGTTCGGCGATCGAGGTGATCATCTGATCAAGCCAACTCATGGTGCGGGCCTCCTGCTCACGGGTGGTTCGTCGTCGCGCATGGGCCGGGACAAGGCGACCATCGAGATCGACGGGGAAACGCTCGCGATGCGGGTCGGCCGGGCACTGACCGACGTAGCGTATCCCGTGCTCGTGATCGGGCCCGCCGCAGACACGGGGCTGCCGGCCATCAACGACCCCCGCGAAGGTCCGCTGATGGCGCTGGTGGTCGGGGGAGCGGCGTTGCGCGCCCGCGCTCATGCGGGACCGATCCTTTTGGTCGCGTGCGACCTGCCGCTCATCACCGGCGAGGTCTTGCGCGAGATCGCCGACGGTATCGGGGACGGCGATGTGGCGCTGCCGGTGGTGGGAGGCTTCGACCAGCCGCTCGCAGCGTGCTACTCGCAGCGCGCCATCGACGTCGCAGCGCGCGCCGTCAACAAGGATCTGCGCTCGATGCGCGAGTTCCTGCTGACGCTGGACGTTCGCAGGCTCGATATGACCGCGCGCGCTCAGGAACTCGGTGACGCCGACACGCCGGAAGATCTGAGCCGGATCCTGGAGGGTCCCGCGTAGACGTTGAACGAATCGCCGCGCACGAAGCCGATGAGGGTCATGTTGAACTCCTCGGCGAGCGAGACCGCCAGTGACGACGGCGCCGAGACGGCGCTCACGATCGGGATGCCGGCGGCGAGTGCCTTCTGCATGATCTCGAACGAGGCGCGCCCGCTCACCTGAAGGATGCGGTCGCGCGCCGGGATCATGCCGTCCAGCAGGAGCTTGCCGACGACCTTGTCCACGGCGTTGTGCCGGCCGACGTCCTCGCGGACCTGCAGCAGTTCGCCCGTTGTGTCGAAGATCCCCGCCGCGTGCAGGCCGCCGGTGCGCTCGAAGATGCGCTGGCGCGCCCGCAGCTTCTCGACGAGCCCGCCGACGATCTCCGCGTCGATCACGGGTCCGTCGTGCACGTGCACGCAGCCGGCGGTAGAGAGCGCCTCGAGGGAGGCTTTGCCGCAGACCCCGCACGAGGAGGTTGTGTAGAAGTTGCGCTGCGCTCGGGTGGGGTCGAACGTGGCGGCGTCGCGCAGCTCGACGGTGACGATGTTGTAGAGCTGCTCGGGCGGGCCCGACTTGCAGTAGCTGACGGTAGAGATGTCGTCGCGAGCTGCGACGAGGCCTTCGCCGGACAGGAAGCCGACGGCGAGCTCGAAGTCGTTGCCGGGCGTGCGCAT
>JBKJXT010000298.1:0-4815 GCA_046716205.1 Actinomycetota bacterium | reverse complement strand
CGTCCGGACCTCCGCCACCGAGGCGCTCGCCGATCCGGTGGCTCACCTCGAGCGATCGAAGGCGGCCCAGTTCCACGCCGTTCGGGCCTGGGCCGGCGACAGCGAGGTGACCGAGGTGGCCCTCGATACGTGCGGCGCGGGGATCGAGGACGTCTCCCGTTGCGGACCGCCTTCGCGGGCGCGCTGGCTCTCGTGCGAGACGGGGCGGCGGAGCTGATCTGCGCGGCGTCGCTGGCCCAAGTCGCCGACGACGTGGTCGTGCAGGAGTTGTTGCTCGCGGAGGCTCGCGGCGCGGGGGTGCCGCTGGCTTCGGCGGATCCCGGTGACGACGACGCGTTCCTGCCGGTGCCGACGGATCCGGCGCGCGCGTTGATCCGGGAGGTACTAGCGCTCGCGCCGCAGTTCAACAACGAGATGCGCTCGCTGCGGGCGCGCGTGCGGCGCGCGCAGACCCTCGCCGAGCTGGAAGGCGCGCACGCGGCGCTGGTGCGGATCGAGGCCATGGAGGAGCGGGGCGCGACCCCGCAGGACATCTTGTCGATGCTGGGGGCACATCCGGGCCGCCGGCGCACACACCGAGTCATCGGCGCCTTCCGCGCCGCGCGCCCAGGCCACGGCGCCTAGCCGCGCCACGCCCGGCCGCGCCGGCACGCCGCGCGCCCCCCCGACGCGCGAGCCCGGCGCCCTGACTCACTCGCGATCTCGGTGGTGTCATGCATCGATGTGATGCACAACACCGCCGAGAATGCGTTCATGCTCTACGCGCCGGGCGCGCGGCGCGCTCGGTCGCCGAACATCTCGCCCAGGAACGCATCGATCCGCTCGTGGAGCTCCTCGCTCGACCAGATCGCCACGGCTTCCGCATCCGCCTCCGGCGCGTATCGCGCCACCGCGCTCAGCGCCTCCCGGCGCAGCGCGAGCTTGGTGTGCAGGAAGCTCGCTCTCGGGATGCGCGCCCGGCGCGCGGCAACCTCGCGCGCCCGCGCAAGCAGCGCCGACGGCTCGACGACCTCATCCACCAGACGCCGCGCCAACGCGTTGTCGGGCCCGTAGCTGTCGGCGACGTACAACAGCTCCTGGACGCCGGCTCCGCCGGTCGCGAAGCGAACGATCTCAAGCGCGGCCGCCGGGAAGGGGACGCCGACACGCAGCTCACCCAGCCCGATCGTCGTGTCTCCGCGCGCCATCACCCGGTGGTCGGCCGCGCACGCGATGACCGCTCCACCCGCGATCGCGTGACCGTTGATCGCGGCCACGACCGGCCGCGGGAAGGTGAACAGGGCGAGGAACGCCTCGGACAATGCGGGAAGGCTCTCGGCGATGTAGGCCGGCCCCGCATCGCGGACCCTGAACAGATCCGCGCCCGCCGAGAACACCGCGCCCGTCCCCGTGAGCACGATCGCGTCCAGATCGCGCTCGCTCAAACCCTCGAGTTCGGCCGCGAACGCGCGGAGGAAGTCGCCGTCCAGCGCGTTGACGCGCCCGTGTGCCATGCGCATGGTCGCGATGTGGTCGGTGATCTCGATCTCGAACACGGTGCCTCCCTCGCCGGCGGCGAAGCGTAGCCCAGGAGCACGTTCTTGCCTCCGCGTCGTCGAGCAGTGGATGATGCCGCGCATGGGTGAGGTTCTGATCGTCACGGGCGCGCAACTGGTCGATGGTCTCGGCGGCGCGCCCGTCGAGGACGCGATGATCATCTGCGAGGACGGTGTCATCGGGTACGCCGGTCCGTCGCGCGGCGCGCCCGACGCCGCCGGCGAGACGCTCGACGCAGCTGGCCGCACCCTGATGCCGGGACTGATCGACTGTCACGTGCACCTGTGCTTCGACGGCAGCGCCAACTTCGAGGCGGAGGCGGCGGAGATGACGCCCGAGCGCGCCACGCTCAAGGCCGCAGCCAACGCCCGGCGCGCCCTGCACGCCGGGATCACGACCGTGCGCGACCTCGGGGGGATCGGTACCGCCACGATCGACTTCGCCTGGGCGGTGGAGAACGGAGTCTGCGAGGGGCCACGCGTACTCACGACCGGCCAGGCGCTCACGATCACCGGCGGCCACGGCCACTTCATCTCCACCGAGGTCGACTCCGCCGATGAGATGGTCAAGGGCGTGCGCATCCTGAAGAAGGCCGGTGCCTCCTGCATCAAGATCATCGCGACCGGTGGCGTGCTCACCCGGGGGATCGACGCCCAGCGCTCCGCCTACACGGCCGATCAGATCGGCGCCGCGGTCCACGAGGCGCACGAGTCCAGCCTGCGCGTCGCTTCGCATGCGATCGGATCCTCGGGGATCGTCTCGGCCTTGCAAGGCGGCGTCGATTCGATCGAGCACGGCTGCTTCCTCACCGACGACGCGATCAAGCTCTTGCTCGACGGCGGTGCGCGCCTGGTCCCGACGCTCGTCGCGCCGCATCAGATCGAGCACGGTGGTGAGGGGGTGCCCGACTACGCGCTCAACAAGTCGCGCGAGGTATCGGTCTCGCACAAGGATTCGTTCCGCCGCGCGGCCGCCGCTGGCGCACGTATCGCCAGCGGTACCGACGCCGGCACGCCGTTCAATCGCCACGGCGATCTGTGGCGCGAGCTGTGGTTGATGAGCGAGCACGGCCTGTCGCTCGACCGTGTCGCCGTCGCGGCCACCAGTGAGGCGGCGGGGTTGCTCGGCCTCGACGACGTCGGGAGCTTGGTCGCAGGCAAGGTTGCCGACTTCGTCCTGCTGGACGGCGATCCGTTGTCGGACGTTTCTGCCTACCAACGCGTCGCGGTGGTAGGTCAGAACGGTCGAGTCGTTGCGGATCGGCGCGCCTGATGCAGCGCGTCCGCACCCACGACATCGAGCTTGCGTACGAGGTCATCGGCCTGGGCGATCCCACCATCGTCGTGGTGCCGCAGTGGTTCCTGTCGTCGCGATCGATGCGCGGGAGTGCGCTCGTGCGCGCCCTGGCCAACAACCACCGAGTGCTGCTGTATGACCGGCGCGGCACCGGTGCTTCGGACAAGCCCGGCGCGCCGTACTCCACCGGACGGGACTCGCGCGACCTCGCGGGGATGTTCGACGCGCTGGATCTGCGCGACGTCGTCATGCTCGGACACGGGGTCCGGGGCTCGATCGTCGCGATGCATTTCGCGGGGCACTTTCCCGACAAGGTCAAGGCCGTCGTGTGCATCGGCGGCACGCCCCGATGGGGCGCGGGGCCCGAGTGGCCGTATGGGATCAGCGACGCAGCGTGGCAGCACGCCTTCGGCCAGATCGAGGCATCGGAGGATCCGCCGCCCGGCGCGTCGATAGCGATGGACGAGGATTGGCGCGCCTGCGGTCGCGAGGCGGCGCTCGACATGCTGCGCCGCACCCGCGACGAAGACCTGCGGTCGTTCCTGCCGAAGGTGACGCCCCCGACGCTGGTGATCCACATGCGTGGGGACGAGCTCGTGCCGTTCGAGGCGGCGCGCTGGCTCGCAGAGTCGTTGCCGAACGGCACGTTAGAGGAGTTCGACGCGCCCCGCACGATCCCGCTGGCGGCGCACGAGGAGCTCGCCGCGCACATCGAGGAGTTCCTCCGCACCGGCCCCTAGGCACACCTCCAAGGCGGACGTCAGGACCGGCGCGATCCGCCCCGAGCTGGATCTAGGGCTTTCGTCCCGATCAAGGTTCCGCAGGGGGATGCCGAGAAATTAGGCATGGGGAGCAAGGTCTTGAGAGGCGTGTCGCTGATGCTGTGCATCGTCGCGCTCGGCGCGCGCCCGGTGAGCGCAGCCGACCCGCGCTACGCCGACGTTCCCGCCGACCATTGGGCGTACGAGGCGATCGAGAACGTCGCCGTTACCAACACGTGGATGGCGCTGTCGGGCGATCAGTTCCGTCCGCGTAGTCTGCTCAGCCGTGCGTTGATGGCGCGCTCACTCGTGCGTGCATTCGCGCCAGAGGACGCCCCCGACCCCGAGGTCACATTCACCGATCTCGCGCCCGAGGATCCGCTCTACCGGTTCGCCAACATCGCCGTGAGGCGAGGGTGGATCAGCACGATCGAGGGCCGCTTCGAGCCCCTCACCACGGTCTCGAAGAAGAACATGGACAAGGCGCTCATCCGCGCGCTGGGTCTGGATGAAGAAGTGAGAGGACTGTCGAAGATGGCGACGGAGGACGGGTACGTCTTCCCCAAGCCGTCGGGCTTCGCCTATCTCGTCCTCGCGCAGGAGCTGAAGCTCAACTACAACTACGACAACGGTCGCGACGCGCTGGATCTCTACCCGCACGAGTACGTCGCCCGCGAATACTTCGCGCATGCATTATGGAAGGCGACCAGGGCGAGGGGCAGCTGGCAGATCTCCTCGCTGCAGAAGTTCCGCACGATCACGTTGCCGAGGATGAGCGAGGCGCGCAGGCGGTTCGTCGCGTTCGCGATCAGATACGTGGGTTATCCGTACGTCTATGCGGCCGAGTGGTACCGCACGGTTCCAAGCGGCTACTGCTGCGGCGCACAGCTCCACGGAGGCTTCGACTGTTCGGGGTTCCAATGGTGGGTGATGCAACGAAGCTCGAGCGGGTTCCCTGTCGCCAACCACCGCCCGTACGCCGGGTACACGATCGGGCAGCGGCGGGCCTCGCTCATCGCCAAGGAAGCCGCACCGGAGAACAAGCTTTGGGGCGTCGATCTGATGCTCGCGGGCGACCTCGTGTTCTTCAACGCCGATGGCGATGACGCCAACTATCGCAACATCGACCACGGCGGCGTCTCCCTCGGCGGCCGGTGGTTCATCCACTCGACGGGCAGTCGCGGTGGCGTCACGATCGGATCCTTCGCCGACGGTGAATGGT
>JBKJXT010000297.1:0-4730 GCA_046716205.1 Actinomycetota bacterium | reverse complement strand
GACGAGATGCGTGGGGTTGGCGAGATCGCGGCCCGTCTCGCGCGGTCTCTCGCCCCGCAAGACACCGGCCGGCTGATCGGCTCGATCCGGGTGAAGCCTCTGGCGCGCGGCGTGCTCGTCGGCTCTCCGCTGATCTACGCGCCGGTGATCGAGTTCGGCAAGCGCTCCCAGCAGCGCTCGCGCAGCGGCTCGACCTACGTCCGAACGCTGCGACCGCAACCGTGGCTCGTGCCAGCGGTCGATGCCGCCGGCGAAGACGTGATGCGCGAGGTGCTCCCCGCGATCCAGCGAGCACTCGATAAGCAATTCGGAACCGGAGGAGGTGTCGCGCCAGGTGGCTAGAGCAGGAGTCTTCCTCGAGGTCATCGGCGTCGACAAGAGCGAGCCGGCGCTGAACAAGGCGGGGAGCAACCTCGACAAGGTTGCAGGGCGCGCCGAGAAGACCCAGGGCCGGATGTCCAAAGCGTTCGGCAAGATCAGCGGACCCTTCCGCAGCCTCTTGCCCGCAGCCGGCATCGCCAGCGTCGCCGCGTTCGGCAAGTCGAGCGTGGCCGCATTCAGCGAGGCCGAGCTGGCCGCGGTCGGCATGTCGTCGGCGATCGAGAAGAACAAGAGCCTCGCGGGTGCGACGGTTGGCGAGTATCAGGCGCTCGCATCCGCGATCCAGAGCAAGACGCGCGCGGACGACGAGAGCATCCTCTCGGGCGCGGCGGTGCTCGGGAACTTCAACCTCACGAACGAGCGCCTGAAGGCGACGCTTCCCCTCGTCGTCGACTACGCGCGCAAGACCGGCAAGGATGTTCCGACAGCGGCCAAGAGCATCGGCAAGGCCATGCTCGGCAACACCAGGGCGCTCAAGGATCTCGGCATCAGTTACAAGTCCACGGGCGACAAGCAGAAGGACATGGCCAACATCACGCAACTGCTGCGTGACAAGGTTGGTGGGTTCGCGGAGTCCGAGGCGAAGACGACGGCTGGCCGCATCGACATCATGAAGAACAAGTTCGACGACCTCCTGGAGATCGTCGGTGGCAAGATGGTCGGCGCGTTCGACTTCCTGAGCCGCAACCTCGGCACCCTGACACCGATCATCGCCACCGGGATCGCGATGTGGGGCACGTACAAACTCGTCACCCTCGCAGTCGCCGCGACCAACGCGCTCCTAGGGACGTCGTTCACTGTCGCTGTTGGGCCGATCGCCCTTGTCGTGGGCGCGATCGTCGGTCTCGGTCTCGTGGCGTTCAAGTTCCGCAAGCAGATCGGCGGTGCGCTTCAGTCGGTAGCCCGTTTCTTCGTTGGCGTCTTCGGCCGGATCCGCGGGATCGTCGTCGGGATCAAAAACTTCTTCGTCGGCGCGTTCGGCTCGATCTCCAACTTCTTCGTCACCTGGGGCCGGCGCTGGTTCGCCATCGCGAGCGCGCCCTACAAGTGGATCTGGAACGCGGCGAAATGGTTGATCGGCAAGATCCGCGTCGGCTTCACGAACATGAAGAACGGGATCGTCGGCATCTTCACCGGCATCAAGGACCGCGTCATCAGCATCTGGGGCGGCATCTCCGAAGGGCTGCGCGGAGGGATCAACCTCATCATCGGGTTCTTCAACGGGATGATCTCCGGCGTCGAGAACGGTATCAAGGCACTCCTTCGCGCCTACAACAAGCTCCCGCTCGCGCCGAACATCTCAGTGAATTGGTCGCTGCCGCAGATCCCGACGCTGGACACCGGCGGCACAGTTCTGAAGACGGGCCTCGCGATGGTGCACGAGGGCGAGGAATGGTCGGGCGTCGGCGCGAGTCGTCGCTGGCCGGCCGGTGGCGGCGGCGACACCGTGATCGTGAACGTGCGTGGCTCTGTCGTCACCGAGCGCGAGCTCAGCGACATCATCCACGAGGCGCTGCTGCGCAAGAAGCGCACCGCCGGCAGCCTTGGGCTTGCCTGATGGGCTTCCCCTCCGTGCTCGCGGATGTCGCCTTCGCGTCGGACCCGCTTGCCGTCGCTCCGGTCTGGACCGACGTGAGCGCCTACCTGCATGGCTTCAAGTTCAAGCGAGGGCGCGGCCGCGAGATCTTCGAGCGCGTGCAGCCCGGGACGGGAACGCTGCGCCTGCGCAACATCGACGGTCGCTTCACACCGGAGAACACGGCCAGCCCGTACTACCCCAACGTGCGCACTCGCAAGCCGATGCGCCTGCGCGCGACATGGGACGCGGTGACCTATGCCCTTTTCCGCGGGTACATCGAGCGGTGGCCGGTGGATTTCGAAGGCAAACGCGGGATGCCCGCGATCGAGGTCCCGTTCTACGACGCCTTCGGTTACTTCAACCGCGTCGGGCTTCGCCCGTATCGCACTGAGGTCCTCGAAGATGCGCCGCTTACCTACTGGGCACTTGACGAGGCGGCGGGTGTTTCGACGGGAGCAGACCTCGGCAGCCTCGTCGCGCCGGTGACCTTCATCGGCGGCCCAGGGCGTCGCACGGGGCCATTCCCGGGGGGCCGGCAAGTCGTCAACTGGGACGGTACGGATCACGCAGAGAACACCGCGCCGCCCGCAGCGCTCAACATCACGGGCGCGCTCACCGTCGAGTTCTGGGCGCGCTTCGATAACTTCGACGCACCCGGGGATCTCGCGCTCGTCGAGGATCCCGCGACTGGGCGCGGCCCTTGGCATCTGAGCCTCGGCACCGGCGGCAGCATCATCCCCAATTGGAACGTCAACGCGCTTGATGCAGTGCTGTTCGTTGGCGGCCCCACTCTCGCGATTAACACGAAGTACCACATCGTGTTGACGCGCGACCCCGCGAACCGTCGCCTGACGGTCTACGTCAACGGCACGGCCTATGACTACGACGGCTACGACGGCGCGCCGTCGTACGTGCCTGCGAACACCGATGCCGTCCTCGCAAGATTCATCGACGGCGCGCTTTCTCACGTCGCCGTCTATAACAGGGTGCTCCCGCCGGAGCGCGTGGCTGCTCATTACGCGGCAGCGTTCGACGTCATCGCCGGCGCGCCATCTGGGTCCATGCTCGGCAGTCTTCTCGACATCCTCGCCTGGCCTGCTGCGGACCGAACGATCGATGCCGGGTCGAGCACGCTGCAGGACGTGCTGCCCGAGGGCAACGCGCTCGAGCTGTTGCAGACCATCGCGGTTGATTCCGAGTCCGGTCTGCTGTTCATGTATCCGGACGGCAAGGTTGGGTTCCACCAGCGAAGCAGCGTCTTCCTCTCTCCGCACAACACCTCAGCCGTGACCTTCGGCGACGGTGGGGGTGCAGAGATCCCCTACGAGGCGATCGCGCCCGCCTTCGACGGCGACGACATCATCAACGAGGTGCGCGTGACCCGTGAGGGAGGTATCGAGCAGGTCGTCGTTGACCAGGCCTCGATCACCGCGAACTTCCGCTCGACTTACGAGCGCGACGCCAAGTACCTGGCAAGCGACCTCGAAGCGTTAGACCTTGCGAACTTCGTAGTCGCGCGCCGCAAGGATCAGACCGTGCGTATCGACGAGGTTTCCCTTGTCGGTGAAGGCGAGGACATCGCCTGGCCGCAGGTGCTCGGCCGTGACATCCACTTCGATCGTGTGAGAACGATCAAGCGGCCGTCGTCAGGCTCGACGCTGGACAAGGAGGGCCTCATCACCTTTATCGAGCACGACGTCGCGCCACGCCGTTGGCGCGCCAAGTTCGGACTCTCGCCGGCGACGGGCTACCAGGCGTGGGTGCTGGGCGACACGGTGTCCGGCGTGCTCGGCTCGACGACCATCCTGGGGTTCTGAGCATGATCGACGCGGACAACTACTTCGGATCCGGGCGCCACAACGACGTCGATGACTACCGTCTGAGCGCTCCAGAGAGGATCGTTCGTAGAGCCTGGCCCCACCACCTCGCCCCGTTCAAGGAACCAAAAGGTGTCGCGCGCGACGTCAAGGCACATGCGCGCATCGAGCACGGCCGATGGATCGTCGACTGCCCGTTCGGATGCGGTGGTGCGCAGCTCGCCTCGAAGCTGCATCCGCAGTTCTTCTGCGTCGACTGCCTTCACCGCGATCGAGCTGAGGGTCTCTGGGTCGCCGTCGTGTTCCCCAAGAACACCGACGCGATCGAGGCCGAGCTCGTCCTGCGCCCCCATCCCGTGAACCGGAACTGGTTCCCCGGCGAGACAGTTCGTCAGCTGCGCTCCGAGCGCGAGATCCGCGAGCTCGTGCAACCCATCGTTCCGGACGTCGACCTTGGAGTGAGCTTGGAAGGTGAGCGCTGATGGCCTGGACAGCACCTCGGACCTGGGTCACCGGCGAGGTGGTCACCGCGGCGATCATGAACACGCATCTGCGAGACAACTTGCTGGCGCTGCTGCCGAGCACCGCCGAGGTGCAGACATCGGAGACCGAGACCGCCACGGCCTACGACGACATGACCACGGCCGGACCGTCCGTCACCGTGGACACGCCGACGGTCGCGACCGTGATCGTTTCGGCGCGCATCTCCAACAGCGCGGCTGGCTCATCCTTCGCGAGCTATGCGGTGTCCGGCGCCACGACATCGGCTGCGACCGACGAGCGAGCGGCTCACGTTGCTGGGACCGATGTGACCGTTTCGACTCGCGTCACCCGTCACACCGGGCTGACTGCGGGATCGAACACCTTCACTATGAAGTACCGGGTCGCCTCGGGCACCGGCACCTTCGTCATGCGCAGGATCTTCGTCTTCCCCTGGTGATCCCCCTTCGTCC
>JBKJXT010000296.1:0-2743 GCA_046716205.1 Actinomycetota bacterium | reverse complement strand
CCGAGGTCCTCGCGGCCGCGAAGCGCTTCCGCGCATCGCACGGGCGGCGCGTCACGATCGAGTACGCGATGATCGCCGAGGTCAACGACCAGGGATGGCAGGCGCGCAAACTCGCCGACCTGCTGCGCGGTAGCGACATCCACGTGAACCTGATCCCGCTGAATCCGACGCCGGGTTTCGGTGTCCCCGCCTCGATGCGTGTGGACGCGTTCGCGCGCGAGCTGCGATCGCTGGGGGTCAATGTCACGGTGCGGGATACGCGCGGCCGCGACATCGACGCAGCCTGCGGCCAGCTCGCGATCATCGATCGGGAGCGGGCCCCAGCCGCGGTTACCGAGAAGGAGCGGCCGCCATCGCCTGGCCGATCAAAGCCACGGGCTCCAGCTCGTGCGCGTCGGGCAGGTTCACGATGATGCCGTCGAACCCGTCGGCGAAGTGTTCGGCGAACTGCTCGGCCACCCGATCCGGCGTGCCCTCGAGGATCATCGCGGCGTAGCGTTCCTCACCCAGCCCCCACCCCTCGCGCAGCGCCTGGCCCTTGCGCGCCACCTCGTCGGTGGTGGCCGCGATCACGACGGTGCGCAACGTGGTCTTGCAGATCTCGGCCGGGTCGCGGCCGAGATCCTCGCAGTGGCGCTCCAGCACCTCGATCTTCGCGCGCGCTTGTGCGCCCGGCGCGGTGAAGTTGCAGGCGTCCCCGTATTTCGCAACCAGGCGTAGCGTCCGCTTCTCGCCACCGCCGCCGATCATGATGGGGATCCCACCGGCCCGGATCGGTCTGGGACGGTTCAAGGCCTCATGGATCCGGTAGTAGCTGCCGTCGAAGGAGGGCGCTTCTTCGGTGAACATGAGCCGCGCGATCTCGAGGGTCTCTTCCAATCGATCGAGCCGCTCGCGCGCCTCCGGGAAGTCGTAGCCGTATCCGTCGTGCTCCAGCTGGTTCCATCCGGCACCGATCCCGAGCACGGCGCGCCCCGCGCACAAGACGTCGAGGGTGGTGACCTGCTTCGCCAGCATCGCAGGGTTGCGGTAGGTGACACCCGTCACCAGCGTCCCGAGGTTCACGCGGGACGTTCGGGCGGCCAGTCCGCCGAGCAGCACGTAGCCCTCCAGCATGCGGTCCGCCGGCTTCCCCGTGATCTGGTAGACGTGATCCATCACCCAGACCGAGTCGAAGCCGCTCTCTTCGGCTGTCGTCGCGATGGTCGCGATCCGTTCGAACAGCGATGGGTCAGTGACGCCCGGATAGTCGAAGACCGGTATCTGGAGCCCGAGGCGGATCTGGATGCCGACGGTCATCGCCGCATCCAATCACGGGTTCGGCTCAGCCCGAAAAGCAAGAAGCACCCCGGCGGCAACGGGGCGCTTCATGCTTCGGGTCTGCGCGCAGGTCGAAGGGGGTGACGGCCTGCGAGCGGTTTCCTCCGGGCAAGAGGCTTTCGAGATGCCGGGCGTGCGGCCGCCCGGCAAGGCTCCTGGTCAGCCCGCGCGGCGGCGGGATTCCAGGGAGATCACATCGGCCTGACGCTCGATCGGCGTGGGGGCCTCGTAGATCGCGGTGGTGAGGGCGGTCGCGTTCTCGCGTCGCATGACGCGGCGGAGCTTGCGGAACGCCTCCCAGGGCTCCTCGGGGTTGACCGAGACGAGGACCAGCCGGCGCTCATCTGAGATGAGAGCGCCTACGTACTCCGAGCGTGACACGGCAGTGTTCATAGTCTTGTGTCGGATGATTTCGCTGGCCATCGGAAGATTCCTCCCTGTTTGCCCCACTCCTCCCGAAAAATCTCCAAGAAGATTCTGCCGGTCGGGTGGCCCTGGTGTTCCCTCCGGAAGCTAGAAACGAGAGCCCGTAGCGCCTGTTTCAGGGCGGGTCCCTAAATAAAGGGACGAAACTGACATCGGCGGGACACGCGGCGCTGGCTACAATCGCCTGAACTCATGGCTGCCGATCCCAGAGAACCGCTGCGCACGACCCTGGAGAAGGTCGCGCCCGGAACCTCGCTGCGCGACGGTTTGGAGCGCATCTTGCGCGCCGAGACGGGTGCCTTGGTCGTGCTGGGCGACAGCGCGATGGTCGAGCAGGTCTCCAACTCTGGGTTCCGGATCGACGAGGACTTCACGCCGCAACGGCTCAGCGAACTGGCGAAGATGGACGGCGCGATCGTCATCTCGCCGGACGGCGGACGCATCGTCAGGGCCAACGTGCACCTGGTCCCGGACCCCTCGATCCCCACCGCGGAGTCCGGGACGCGTCACCGCACCGCCGAGCGCGTGGCGCGCCAGACCGGCTTTCCGGTCGTGGCGGTGTCGCAGTCGATGAAGATCGTCACGCTCTACCTCGACGCGACGAAATGGATCCTCGAAGAGGTCACCGCCGTCCTGACGCGAGCCAACCAGGCCCTGCAGACCCTCGAGCGATATAAGCAGCGCTTGAACGAGGTTTCCGCGAACCTGCTGGCACTCGAGGTTGAGGATCTCGCGACCCTGCGCGACGCGATCATGGTTGTGCAGCGGATGGAGATGGTGCGGCGCATCGACACGGAGGTAGACGGTTTGGTCGTCGAACTCGGCACCGAGGGTCGTCTGCTCCGACTGCAGCTCGACGAGCTGATGGGTGGGCTCGACGTCGAGCGGCGGATGCTCGTGCGCGATCACGTCGCGCAGCGCCGTCTGCGCTCGCTCGAGACGGTCCTCGAGGAGCTGGCCGAGCTGAACGGTTCAGATCTGCTGGACATGCCGACGG
>JBKJXT010000295.1:0-3385 GCA_046716205.1 Actinomycetota bacterium | reverse complement strand
TCGCAGATCTTCCTGATCCAGCTGGCGCGCGTGGAGGAGATGGACGGCAACCCGTCGGCAGCCAGGGCGATGTATGAGGACGTACGCGCCTCGTCGCAGGGGACGCTGCACGAAGGCTTCCTCATCGGCAGCGCGCTGGAGGGCCTCGCCCGCGTCGAGGTCGCGCAAGCCCGCCCGGAGCAGGGACTGGAACTTGCCAGAGACGCGATCCGCGCGTGGGTCGCGGCAGGGATCCGCTCATCGATCCCCTATGCCGTCGGGCTCGTGGCGGGCTGCCTCGCCCGGCTCGGCCGCGCGAGCCGCGCCGCGCGGCTGTTCGGTGCGAGCGACGCGTTGCTGGGAGCGTTCGGCGACGTCTTGCAGGAGCCGACGATGATCGCCGTCACGACCGACATCGGCATCGCGCGCGCCGCGCTTGCTCCCGAAGAGTTCGAAGAGGAGTGGCAGAAGGGCGGCGCGATGTCATTGGAGGAAGCGGTCGCCTACGCGCTGGGAACCCACCCTGCTGCCGCGAACTAGCGCGCCCGGCGCGCGAGCTGCTCGGCGTCGAGCACGGTGATGCGCCCGCGGCCGAGCGCCACCGAGCCGCGTTCGACCTCTGCCTGCAGCACCTTGTTCACCGTGACGCGCGTCGTGCCCGCGAGCCCGGCGATCTCTTCCTGGTTGAGCGGGATCACGACGTTGCCGTCGCCGTTGCCGTAGAACTCGCTCAGCCGAACGAGCCGTCGCAGCACCCGCACGTCGGCCTTGATGTACAGCGCCTCCATCAGCTGGGCGGAGGTGCGTCGCAGCCGTTCCGCGAGGATCAGCTCCAGCGCGCGCCCGACGCTTGGGTGGCGCTGGCGCAGTCCGTCGAAGGATGCGCGATCGATCGACATCGCCTCCACGCGCTCCAGCGCGATCGCCGTCGCCGAGCGTCTGGGCTCACCGATCAGCGCCATCTCGCCGACGACGTCGCCGGGACCCAGCAGATCGAGGACGGCGGGATCGCCCAGCGGTGTGGTGACACGCACGATCGCGCGCCCCGAACCGATCATCAGCAGCGAGTCGCCCGGATCGCCCTCGTGGAACAGCACCTCACGGCGGTCGAACGTGCGGCGCACGGCTGCGGCGACCACCTCGCGCGCCTCCTCGTCGGTCAGCCCTTCGAGCAGCCTCCAGCGCATCGGTCCCCCTCGTGTTGCCTCGCAGGGTACCTGTATCGAGCTTTACATATCGGG
This sequence comes from Actinomycetota bacterium, assembly GCA_046716205.1. Lineage (GTDB taxonomy): Bacteria > Actinomycetota > AC-67 > AC-67 > AC-67 > JBKJXT01. The sequence continues at coordinate 2,165 of JBKJXT010000295.1, read as the reverse complement.
CGTAACGAGCTGAACGGACCCGTCCTGCGCCGCGGCGTACCGTCAGCACAGGACGGGCCCGCAGAAGGCGTGGGGCTCACGCAAGGAGACTTCTCGATCTTCGGGTGACGATGCCCAGAGGTGGCTCGCATGACGGGGTGCGGGCCACTTCAGACCCACCGGAACGGCTCGACTGGGGGCGAGCGCGGACCGAGGACGAGGAACGACCTGCGCGCGGGGGGCGCGGGTCGTTCCTTCGTTCGTGGCCGCATCATCGTTGGGGGCCTGCGCTAGGGTTGACCAGATCGTCAGTCCCGACCCCGGAGGGAAGCGATGCCAGCCAAGACGTCCTCGAAAACACCTGCGCGCAAGCCGAAGCAGACCAAGCTCGTCTACAGCTTCGCGCAAGGCCGCAAGGAGATGAAAGATCTCCTCGGCGGCAAGGGCGCCAACCTCGCCGAGATGTCCACGATGGGGTTGCCGGTTCCACCGGGGTTCACGATCACCACCGAGGCGTGCCGGATGTACATGCACGGGGGCGTGCCGGCCGGCTTGATGGATGAGGTCGAGAAGAACCTCAAGGGTCTCGAGAAAGCGATGGGTCGCACCCTCGGCTCTTCGGAGGACCCGCTGTTGGTCTCGGTGCGCTCCGGCGCGAAGTTCTCGATGCCGGGGATGATGGACACGGTTCTGAACCTCGGCCTCAACGATCAGTCCGTCGACGGACTCGCGCGCCAATCGGGCAACAAGCGCTTCGCCTACGACGCGTACCGCCGCTTCATCCAGATGTTCGGTCGCATCGTCATGGGTGCGAGCGGTGACTCCTTCGAGCACGCGCTCGACAAGGCGAAGGATCGCAAGGGCGTCGCCGCCGACACCGATCTCGACGCCGACGACATGCGCGAGCTGGTCGAGGTGTTCCGCGGCATCGTGAAGAAACAGACGCGCAAGGACTTCCCGCAAGACCCGCGCCGTCAGCTCGAGATGGCGATCAGGTCGGTCTTCGATTCCTGGAACGGTGACCGTGCGCGCCTGTACCGCCGCCAGGAGAAGATCTCCGACGACCTTGGTACCGCCGTCAACGTGCAGGCGATGGTCTTCGGCAACCTGAGCGAGGACAGCGGCACCGGCGTCGCGTTCACGCGCAACCCCGCCAACGGCGAGAAGGGCATCTACGGCGATTACCTCGAGAACGCCCAAGGCGAGGACGTCGTGGCCGGCATCCGCAACACACGCCCGCTGCAGGAACTCGAGCAGATCAACCCGCGCGCCTACAAGGAGCTGCTCAAGATCATGAGCACGCTCGAGAAGCACTACCGCGACATGTGCGACATCGAGTTCACGATCGAGCGCGGCACGCTGTGGATGCTGCAGACGCGTGTGGGCAAGCGCACGGCCGCCGCGGCCGTGCAGATCGCCGTGGACATGGTGTCCGAGCGCCTCATCGACCGCCGCGAGGCGATCGTGCGTGTCACCCCCGAGCAGGTGGACCAGCTGTTGCATCCGCAGGTCGACGTCGCCGCGAAGGACCTGTTGGTGATCGGCAAGGGATTGAACGCCTCGCCGGGCGCGGCCGTCGGTGTTGCGGTGTTCGACGCCGATCGCGCGGAGGAGCGCGCAGCGAAGGAGAAGGTCATCCTGGTGCGGCGCGAGACCAATCCCGACGACCTCAACGGCATGATCGCCGCGCAGGGGATCCTCACGAGCCGGGGCGGCAAGACCTCGCACGCGGCGGTGGTCGCTCGCGGGATGGGCAAGCCGTGCGTATGCGGCGCCGACTCGCTCGAGATGGATCTCGCCGGCAAGAAGTTCAAGGCGGGTGGCGTCACCGTGCGCGAAGGCGACGTCATCTCGATCGACGGCACGACCGGGAAGGTCTATCTCGGTGAGGTTCCGTTGAAGGAGCCGGAGGTCAGCGGCGGCTTCGCGACGATCCTGGAATGGTCCGACAAGGTGCGGCGCCTGAAGGTGCGCGCGAACGCGGATACGCCCGAGGATGCCCAGCGCGCGCGCGAGTTCGGCGCGGAAGGCATCGGCCTGGCGCGCACCGAGCACATGTTCCTCGGCGAGCGCCGAGCCATGGTCGAGAAGCTCGTGCTCTCAGAGACCGACGAGGAGCGGCAGGAGGTCTTCGCGCAGCTGCTCCCCCTCCAGCGGGCTGACTTCGTCGAGCTGTTCGAGGCGAT
>JBKJXT010000294.1:0-6453 GCA_046716205.1 Actinomycetota bacterium | reverse complement strand
CTGTTGCTTGAGGGTCTCGATGCCCGCCATCGCGTCGGCGCGCGAGACGGCGAGAGCGGCATCGGCGAGAGGGCCGAGCGCTGCACGCAGTGCACGCTCGTAGCCCGGGCTCGCCTGCACGTGGTCTATGAGCCGGCCGGTGATCCCGGTCGCGCCCGCGAGAGCCCCAGCGGGATCGGGCGCGGCCAAGATCTCTTCGTCGAGCATGCTTCGCCGAGCAGCGAGCTGCTCCACCTTCTTCTCCGCGTCGCGCTCGGCGCGCGTCGCAGCGTCCACGACCTGTTGCTGCGCTGCTCTTCGTTCATCGGCGGCGGCGGCGCGCTCGTCCAGCGAGGCTTCCTCCGCCTCCAGCCGCCCCAGCTCGGCGCGCACCTCGACGAGATCGCTGCCGTCGCGCTCGGCCGCCTCGCCGACCGAGGCGCGCCGGTCGAGCAAGCGGCGGCGCTCCTCTTCCGCGTTCTCCACCGCAGCGCTCAACGCGGCGCGCTCGCCGTGGAGATGGACGACCTCTTCGCGTGCCCGCGCCGCCTCCTCGCGCGCGGATTGAACCGCAACGCGATCGTTCTCGGCGCGTTTGGCTTCGGACTCGGCTTCGTTGCGAGCCGCGCGCGATGCCTCGACCGCAGCCTCAGCCGCGGCGAGCTCGGCCGCGGTCGGCGCGTCGTCGCGAGGTTCGCGCGCCGCGAGGTCGCGCAGGTGCGTTTCGCGTTCCAGCGCGAAGCGTCCGAGCGCGTCGTAGCGATCGCGCAACCCGGCGAGACGGTACTCCGTGCCTAGAAGCGCTTCAGTGGAGCGGGACGCCTCCGTGAGCGAGCGCTCGAGACCGTCGGCGCGCGCCGAGCTCTCCGCGACGCGGCGCGAGAGGGCTTCGACCTGGGCGATCGCGCGACGTTCCGCCTCCACATCTTGCTCGCCGGTGATCCCGCGATAGTCGAGCACCCAGAGCTTCAAGCGCACCTCGCGGAGCTCGGTTTCGATCTCCGCGGCGCGCTTCGCCAGCTCCGCTTGCTTCTCGAGGGGGCGGATCTGACGTCGAAGCTCGGAGATCACGTCCATCAGCCGCTCGATGTCGGCATCGACGCGCTCGAGCTTGCGGACCGCCTTCTCTTTGCGCTTGCGATGCTTCAGCAATCCCGCGGCTTCCTCCAGCACGGCGCGCCGGTCTTCGGGCTTGCCCTGCAACACCTCGTCGAGCTGACCCTGGCCGACGATGGTGTGGAGCTCACGACCGATGCCGGAGTCGGAGAGCAACTCCTGGACGTCCAGCAGCCTGCACGGCGAATCGTTGATCGCGTATCCGCTCTCGCCGGAACGGAACAACGTCCGTCGGACGGTCACTTCGGTGAAGTCGATGGGAAGGACGCCCGAGGAATTATCGATCGTCAGCTCGACCTCAGCACGCCCCAGCGCGGGCCTGGTCGGGGTCCCGGCGAAGATGACGTCCTCCATCTTGCCGCCGCGGAGTGTCTTGGCCCCCTGCTCGCCCAAAACCCATGCGATCGCGTCGACGAGGTTGGACTTGCCCGAACCGTTGGGGCCGACGATGACCGCCACACCGGGAGTGAAATCGAACACGGTCCGGTCGGCGAACGACTTGAAGCCTCTGATCGCGAGGCGGCGCAGGAACACACCGCATGCTAACACGCAGCTACGAGCGCCTCATTGAGCGGGGAGGGTGTTTCGCAGGCGTTCTGGGGGCAATCAAACGGCCACCCGTCGATGGGGTGGCCGAGAGATAAAGCCCCTCCTGCAGGGCGCTTACAGCGCTACGACTTCCTCGAGCCTGTGGCTCTCGAGCTTTGCTTCGGCTACCGCGCGCAGCGCGATGACCTCTGCTTCCGCAGCCTCGAGCGACTTCTCGAGATCGTTCACTCGACGCTGGAGGTCGGCAACCTGCTTCAGAAGCATGGATGCACGCGGCTCACCGAGGAATCCGTACAGTGCCTTCGCCATTTATCCAATCCCCCTTAGGGTGTTGAGGGCTTTACTCGTTCCATGCAGGGTTGAGGATCGCTCCGCCCTGTGTACCGATGACTATAGAGGAGGCCCCGCCGGCCGAAAAGACCCCGTCCCTGTTTTTTTGCTGGAAAGTTCTGCCAGCCTATCCTCGGAAATCGGCGCGAACCTACGCACATCGGACGGCGAAACAGCTCTTGCCTAGGACCCAGGGCCTACCATCGCAGCCCGAACTCGGTCTCGGCTGGTATCGGAGCCTCCCACTCGACGTTGATCTCCTCGACCCGAGCCATGGGCGGTCCCCGACGACACCACTCCACCAGTTCGTCGACCGCCGATGCCTGCCCTTGGAACACCGCGTCCACCGAGCCGTCGGGCAGGTTGCTCACCCATCCGGCCAGCCCTCGCGCGGACGCTTCGTCCGCGACGCTTGCCCGGAAGAAGACCCCTTGGACCTTCCCCCGGATCCGGACGCGGGCCCGGCTCAGTACCTCGGCATGCTGGGATCCACCTGTGCCGCCCACGCGTCGATGCCTCCGGCTAGGTGCTTGGTATTGGTGAGTCCGACGGAGTGCAGCCACTTGAGGACCTCGGCGCTGCGCGCGCCGACCTTGCACAACACGATCACGTTGCCCGACTGCGGGATCTCGCTCACGCGCTCGATCACCTGGTTCATGGGGATGAGCGTGGAGTCGTCGAAGTGCACGATGTCGAATTCGTGGGGCTCGCGGACGTCGACGAGGGTGACGTGCTCGCCGGTATCCATCAGCTCCTTAAGCTCGCGCGCCGTCAGCGAGATCTGCGACGCGAACTCCGCGATGTCGGGGGTGACGCCGCAGAACGCTTCGTAGTCGATCAGCTCGGTGACCGTCGGGTTCTTACCGCACACCGGGCACTCCGGGTCCTTACGAACCTTCAGCTCGCGGAACTTCAGCTCAAGCGCGTCGTACACCAGCATCCGCCCGATCATCAGGTCCCCGGCGCCGGTGATGATCTTGACCGCCTCGGTGGTTTGCAGCGAGCCGATCGTGCCGCACAGCATCCCGAGCACGCCGCCTTCGGCGCACGATGGCACCATCCCCGGCGGTGGGGGCTCCGGGAACAAGCAGCGGTAGCACGGACCGTACTCAGCCCAGAACACAGACAACTGGCCGTCGAAACGGTAGATCGAACCCCACACGTATGGCTTGCCGAGCAACACGCACGCGTCGTTCACCAAGTAACGCGTCGGGAAGTTGTCGGAGCCATCGACGATCAGGTCGTAGCCACTGAACAGATCGAGCGCGTTCTCACTGGAGACGAAGGTCTCGTGCTTGACGACGGTGACCCCGGGGTTGATCTCCTTGATCGTCGCTTCGGCCGACTCGAGCTTGGTGCGCCCGATGTCGGACTGCCCGTGCATGATCTGACGCTGGAGGTTCGTCTCGTCGACCACGTCGAAGTCGACCAGGCCAAGCGTGCCGACCCCCGCCGCGGCGAGGTACATGGCAACCGGCGAGCCGAGCCCGCCGGCGCCGATGCACAGCACCTTGGCGTTGCGCAGTCGCTTCTGTCCGTCCATCGCGATGTCGGGGATGATGAGATGGCGCGAGTAGCGCCGGATCTCGGCGTTGGACAGGTCGCGCGCCGGCTCGACGAGCGGCGGCGGGCGACGATCAGCTTCAGGCATGTCGGGGGTCCTCTTCGGGAATGCAACCTTTCGACAATGCTAACGCAGCGGCATTCCCGCTTCGAACCGCCTCAGACCCGGGTCGAGGTCTGCGGGTTCGCGATCTTGCGGGTGTCCTCGCTGCAGGGCAGGCTCGTATCCCGCAACCCGTCGTCGCCGACCGGCCACTCATGCCCGTAGTACCGGCGCCCGCCCCGGAGCAGGCGGATACACCCCTCCCCGTTCTTGCCGCCCGGCGGGGTGCCGGCGGGATCCCACCACCACGCCATCGCGGTGTCGAGGAACGTGTAGGGACTCGGACCCACATCGCCGTAGGAGCCCGTCGGAAGCCACGGGTTCTTCAGGTTGATGTATCGGAACGTGTACATGCCCTTCTGGACGGAACCCGGGGTCAGGTGCGGTCCGGCCGCTTGGATCGCCTCGAAGAGGTTCAGGAAGATGTGGTAGATCTCGAAGTTGAAGCGCGTGTTGGGTTGCGTTCCCGGCTCTTGATTCAAGTACGCCTGGTAGGCGTAGGACTGCGTGAACGCCGGCTGACGCCACAGGTAGGACACGCCGAAGCCAACGTGCCGCTTCGAGCCGTAGATCTGCTGCCAGCTCGGGCGGTCCATCGCGCTCGCGTGATCCCAATACCACTCCGGGAAGTAGTTCACCGAGGTGGCCGAGTTCTGCATGTGCGTCACGGTCGTCTCGTCGATGACCGGGATGCAGTAGCAGATCACCGTAGTGACCTTCTCTGCTTTGAACTTCGCCATGTGCGTGGCCGAGGCACGCGCGCCACCCTCTTCGTAGGTCGCGGGGAGAACCTCGACGCCGCACTTCTTCAACCGTTCTTTGAGCAGGAGAGCGAGCTGCATCTGTGTCGGGCCTCGCTGTGACTTCGTGGGGTAGACGAGGCCGAACTTGCGGGGCAAGGTGTTGAGGTCGGGGTCCGGCGAGTATCGAGCGATGCGGCCCTTGAGCTTTCGGCAGATGAACCCGGCGCTCCAATCCGTCTCGGTCTCCTGGTCGGGACCGAACGACCACACGTACGGCGCGACCTTGTTGTAGTTCTCGACGGGGACGTCCTCGTTCCACCCGAAGGACGGGATCTTGTACTCCGCCATCTTCACGTAGAAGTCCTGTGCGTTCTCGACCAGCGATGCGGTCGCGAAGGGGTGGTGATCGCTATACGCCGAGATCGCGTCGCCTTGACGCTGCGGAGGAAGCGTTGCCGGTCCGCCGCCGGAGGGGACGGCCATCATCCGAACGGTGCGGCCGTAGGTCTGGTAGCGCGACTGGAAGTAGCGGAGCTGCGCCTTCAACGTCCGCACGAGCGCAGTCTGCTCGTACAGACCTTGGTTGCCCTCCTCGTCGCTCGTTTGATACGGCGCCGACAGGTTCGCCTCCACGCCGAGGTCGTTGTAGAACACCACGACGATCTCGTCCCTGGTGACACCCGGCCACGTCGAGCCGCCGTTGTCGCCGTCGAAGAACGGAACGCACGGCGGTGAGAGCGGGTCCTCGGTCTGGCGCGGCGGATTCCCGACGCACGCCTTCTGACGAGGACGGAACTGCGGCGGCGGCGGAGGCGAGAACTGCGTCCCCGGCAGCGCGCCGGAGCCGTCCCCGCCGAAGCCTACGCCGGGGGAATCGGCGAGACCTGTCTCGCCGAAGTTGCCGTCGTTGGGCGAGTCTTCGCTGTTGCCCGGTACGGGCGCGTACTCGGCCGTCGCGGTCGGGTTCTGCTGCGGGACGCGAAGAGGGTTGGGCAGCACCAGGACGATCAGCAGCGCAGCGCAGATCCCCGCGGCGGCGGCCGGCCAGCGTTGCGCGCGCCCGACGTTGCGACCAAGCGTTGCCCCGCTCATCCCGATCCCCCGCCTACCACGCGAGCCCGAACGACGTCCCGCTCACCGTCAGTTCCCTAGAACGAAGACGCCGAGCTGGGGTCCGCGATCTTCTGCATGTCCTGGGTACAGGGCCAGTCGTTGCCGTTCTCCGGGTTCTTGAAGATGTCCGCGTCGCCCTTGGGCCATTGATGCTTGTACTTGCGCTGGCCGCCGTACATCACGCGCAGGCATCCGCCGTTGCGCTCCCCACCCGGCGCCGTTCCGTTCGGGTCGTAGGACCATCCCATCGCGGTATCGACGAAGGTATATGGACCATCCGCGTTCGAGGCGTACGGCCCGTACCCCCCGGTCGGAACGAACGGGTTGGAGGGGTCTTGGTAGTTGAACGTGTACATCCCCGACTCGACCGAGTCCGGTGTGAGGTTCGGGCCCGCAGCCTGGATCGCCTGGAAGAGGTTCAGGAACAGGTGGTAGATGTTCCAGTTGAACCGCGAGTTCGGCGCGGTGCCGGCCTCCATCGCCTCGTAGGCGCGGTAGTGGTTCTGCGTCTGGAACGCGCCCGCGCGCCACAGGTAGGAGACACCGAAGGACGGCTGCTCCTTGCTCCCGTAGGTCTGCTGCCAGATGCCGCGATCCATGACCGTTGCGCTGTCCCAGTACCACTCGGGGTGATACTTCTGGGCACTCGCTGCCCCCTGGAACTGGCCGACCGTCAGCTCGGAGTTCACCGGGACGCAGTAGCACATGATCGTCGTCACGTCCTGCGCGGCGTATTTCTGGATGTAGGTGGGGGCCTCCCGCGAGCCCGAGGGGGCGGTGTCGCTCCCGGCGAAGTACGTGTCGACGATCATGCGATCGCCTTCTTTCAAGCCACAGTCCCGCTTGAGGTACTCCTGGATCAAGACGCCCTGCTGTTCCAGGTCCTTGCCGCGGAAGTGGTCCTTGGGAAGGATCAGCGCGAACTTGCGTGGCTTCGCGCGAAGCGCCGCGTCGCCC
>JBKJXT010000293.1:0-9491 GCA_046716205.1 Actinomycetota bacterium | reverse complement strand
CTTGTAGCCGGCGAGCCTCTCACGCGCGAAGGTTGCGAGCTCGTTCGCCAGCGCGTCGTCGCCCGCGACACCCTCGGTCGGCTCGACGACGGCTTTCACTTCCTCGCCCCAGTCGTCGTGCGGGATGCCGAACACAGCGACATCGCCGACCTTGGGATGCGAGATGAGCGCCGATTCGATCTCAGCGGGATAGATGTTCACGCCGCCCGAGATGATCATGTCGGTCTTGCGGTCGTTCAGGAACAGGTAATCGTCCTCGTCGAGGTAGCCGATGTCCCCGACGGTGAAGAAGCCTTCGTTCCAGGTCTCCTCGGTCTTCTTGCGGTCGCCGTGGTATTCGAACGTGTACTCGCCCATCTTGATCCACACGGTGCCGGGGGTTCCGGCCGGGACCGGCTGGTTCTCGTCATCGAGGATCCGGATCTGAGAGATCGGCCATGGTTTTCCGACGGTACCGGGCTTCTTGAGCCAGTCCTCCGACGTCGCGAGCGTCCCGCCACCCTCGGTCGCCGCGTAGTACTCGTCGATGACCGGTCCCCACCAGTCGAGCATCCGCTGCTTGACGTCAACCGGACACGGTGCGGCGGAGTGGACCATGTGCCGCAGTGACGAGACGTCGAAGCGCTTGCGCACGTCCTCCGGCAGTTGCAGCAACCGGTGGAACTGGGTGGGAACCATGTGGCTCGTCGTAACTCGATACCGCTCGATGAGGCGCAGCGTTTCCTCCGGTGTCCACCGATCCATCTGGACCACGGTGTGGCCGAAGTGCAGCGACATCATCGAGAAACGCATCACGGCGGTGTGATACATGGGCGACACGACGAGATGGACGTTGTCGTCGTGCGGGTTGACCCCGAACAGCAACAGGAACAACGCTTCGAGCTGGACCGCGTCGTCGGGCTCGGCATCCGCGATGGGCCGGCGGACGCCCTTCGGCCGGCCGGTGGTGCCAGCCGTGTAGTTCATCACGGTGCCCAGACGCCTCCCCGACGGGAGCTCGGTCGGCTGGCCGGCTTTCAGCTCGTCGTACGAGCGGAATCCGTCGATGGTTCCGACGCTGAACCGCGCCGATGCCGGAACACCGGCCTCGTCCGCCGCCGCGGTGACCACGTCGGCGAACCGTTCGTGCGTGACGAACGCCTTCGCACCTGAGTCCTGCAGGATGTAGGCGATCTCGGGCGCGGCCAGGTGATAGTTCATCGGGACGAGGTACCAACCCGATCCCAAGCACGCCAGGTTGAGCTCCACCATCGCCGCGCTGTTCGGCAACACGACGGCGACCGCATCGCCGTGCTGCAGGCCGAGCGCACGCAACCCATGCACGAGCTGGTTGCTTGATGCGAGCAGGGCGCCCGCGGTGTGTTCTGTGCCGTCCGGCTCGACCAGAGCCAGGTGTTCGGACGCGTTCTGTCCGTGGTTCCACAGGGTGAAGTCCGCCATAGTTGCGCGATTAGAACACGTTCTACATCGCGGGCGCAAGGCTGTGAGCCGTTGCCCGGTGCGCGTGCAACGTGTTCTAATCCCCGCCCACGCTGGACGCAGGAGGACACGATGAGAGCAGCGGTGCTTCCCGGACTCAATCAACCGCTCGAGGTGTACGACGACGTCACCGTCGACGGGCCCGGTCCTCGCGAGGTGCGCGTCCGGATCCTCGCGAGTGGCGTGTGCCATTCCGATCTGTCGGCGCAGAACGGAACGCTCCCGCAACCGTTGCCCGCGGTCCTTGGTCATGAGGGCGCAGGTGAGATCGTAGGGATCGGCGAGGACGTCACCGGCGTGAACATCGGGGATCACGTCATCCTCAACTGGGTGCCGCCGTGCGGATCGTGCTTCCACTGCCTGAACGCGGAACCGCACCTGTGTCTCACGAACCTGATCAGCGGCGCGACGATGCAGCGCTTCGCTCGCGGCGAGGAGAGGCTTTACGGATTCGCCGGTATCGGGACCTGGGCCGAGGAGATGGTCGTCCCGGCGAGCGCGGCGGTCGTGATCCCCGACGACGTACCGTTCGACGTCGCGTCGCTGGTGGGATGCGGCGTCATGACCGGTGTCGGCGCTGCGATCAACACGGCGCGCGTGAAGCCGGGCTCCAACGTCGTGGTGTTCGGATGCGGCGGCGTCGGGATCAGCGTGATCCAGGGCGCGCGCATCGCCGGCGCGACCGAGATCGTCGCCGTCGATCTGCTTCCCGCCAAGCTCGAGATGGCGAAGAAGTTCGGGGCGACCCACACGTGCACGCCGGATACGCTCGACGCCGTCAAGGCCGAGATCACCGAAGGCCGCGGCTTCGACTACGCGTTCGAGGTGATCGGCCTGCCGGCAACGATCCGCAGCGCGTACGACGCGACACGCCGCGGCGGCATGACCGTCGTGGTCGGCGCGGGGAAGTACGCCGATGAGGTGACCTTCAATCCCTATGAGCTCTTCTTCATGGAGAAGACGATCAAGGGCTGCTTCTACGGGTCTGCGGACGTGCGGACCGATTTCCATCGGATGCTGCGTCTGTGGCGCGCCGGCAAGCTCGATCTGGAAGGGATGATCTCACGGCGTATCGATGTCGGGGATATCAACGACGCCTTCGACGCGATGGCCAAGGGTGAGGTCATCCGTTCCGTGATCGAGTTCAAGTAGCCCGGTAAGGCGTTCTCTCCGGCGCTACGCGTTCTCCGGCGTGAACCTGACCGGCATGTGCCGGATGCCGTTCACGAAGTTCGAGTGCATCCGCTCGACGTTGCCGTTCAGCTCGATGTCGGGCAGACGCCGGAACAGCTCCTCGAACATGATGCGGATCTCGAGCTGCGCGAGCGAGAACCCGAGGCAGAAGTGAGGTCCGCCCGCGCCGAAGGTCATGTGTGGGTTCGGATCGCGCGTCACGTCGAAGCGGAACGGGTCCTCGAACACGTCGGCATCGCGGTTGCCCGAGATGTACCAGAGCAAGACCTTGTCGCCGGTCTTGATCTTGGTTCCCCGCACTTCTGCATCGCAGGTGGCGGTGCGACGGAAGTGAAGGACCGGCGTGACCCACCGCAGCATCTCTTCGACCGCACTCGGGATGAGCGAGGGGTCGGCCATCAGCTTCGCTCGCTGGTCGGGGTTCTCGATCAGCGCCAGCATCCCGCCCGAGATGAGGTTGCGCGTCGTTTCATTCCCCGCCACGGCGAGGAGCACCATGAACACGTCGAACTCGAGCCTGTTCAGTTTCTCGCCGTCGACGTCGCCTTCGATGATGCGCGTGATGAGGTCCTCCTGCGGGTCCTCGAGGCGCTCATCCGCGAGAGCGTTCACGAGTTGTGACATCTCGATGAAGGCCCGCGTGGCGTCGTCCATCGAGGAGCCGTACTCGGGATCCTCGCCTTGGGCGATCATGGTGTTCGACCATTCGATCACCTTGTGGCGGTCCTCGGGAGGCACGCCCATCATCTCGGCGATGACGTCCAGTGGCAGCTCAGCCGAAACCTCGGTCACGAAATCGCACTCACCCTTGGAGGCCACGCGATCGAGGATGTCCCTCACGATCCCGCGGATCTTCGGCTCGAGATCCGAAACGAGTTTCGGTTGGAACCCTTTGCTGACGATCTTGCGCAACTTCTCGTGGTAGGGCGGATCCTGGTTCACCATCGCGAGCTCGTAGCCACCGTCGGCGTCGCGGATGTTGCTCCCCTTCGCGGAGGAGTAGGTACGCCAATCTTTCGACGCCCGGACGATGTCGTGGTACTTCGTCAGGTTCCAGAAGCCGGTACCGCCCGGTTCGTCATGCCAATGGACCGGGTCGTTCTCGCGCAGCCACGTCAGCTGGTCGTGCGGGACCGCTTCAGCGAAAGAATGCGGATCGTAGAGGTCGATCTTCACGTGCGTGTTCCTCCGTCGCCGGGGCTGGCTCCAGAACCAAGTAGAACACGTTCTCGTTTTCGCTGCAAGGGATGTGCCCGTTCACGACATCCTGTGTTCGCTGAGCCAACCTACCGCGAGATCGACCAGCTCGCGCTGACTGAACAGCCGGCAGGAGGCAAGCCCGACCGTGCCGCGCGACGGGGGATGATCACGCTCGAACGCTTCACCCAACGCCTCGAAGTCATCCGTATCGCCATCGAGATCGGGGAAGGTGACGCGTCGTCGTTCGCCGTCCACCGCGATGGTGGTGGAGAGCTCCGTCTCCTGTTTGCCCGGCCAGGTTGCTCGGTACTCGGCGAGATGGATCGACGTGCATGCGTCGTATCCGACGCCCAGCAACAAGACGTGACCGTCGACGTCGTAGATGCGAGCAAGAGGGGATCCTTCTCCCAGCGCATGCTCAAGGCTGTGGTCGCGCACGATCTGGTGGGCCTTCGGGCCGCGCGCCGCGAAGGAGACCTGCGGGTGGCTGCTGCGGATAACACCGGGCCGCATGCGGAAGCACTCGACGATCGCGCCCATGCCGCGGGTCGGCACGGAGGTGTCGAACGCCGGCCACTCATCGCGGAGCGTCTGCCACCACGACGCCGGGACGGGTGGGTTCTCCCATCGCTCTGGGTCGGACCACTCGCCGGAATGCGTCGGCATCACCAGCGTGCCGCTCTCGCCGACCGCGGCTTCGAGCGCAAGGACGACCGCGAACGGTCCGCCGGCGACCCAGCCGATGGAGGAGAGGGAGGAGTGCACCAGCACCGTCATGCCGTCGGTCACCCCGAGCGCGCGCAGGTCGCGCGTCAGCGACGCCACCGTGGCGGGGTGCGGGGTGCGCGCGATCACATCTCGCTCACTCATCCCTGGAGCGTACCTTTGCGCTGAGACTAGAATCTGTTCTACTTTCCGCTCATGAGCGACCAACCGCACCTCCTCGTCGAGAAGAAGGGTCACGTCGTCACCGTGACGATGAACCGCCCGGAGTCGCGCAACGCGTTGAGCGCCGAGATGATCGCGCGTTTGTACGACGCGTGGGAGCTGATCAATACCGATGACGAGATCCGTGTCGCGATCCTCACCGGCGCTGGCGGAGACTTCTGCGCAGGCGCCGACCTGAAGTCGATGGCCGGCGGGTACGGCGAGGACGAATGGACGCGCCGATCCAAGGAGGACGCAGACCTTCCCTTCAAAGCATTGTTGCGCCACTACCGGCTCACGAAGCCGCTCATCGCCGCGGTCGAGGGATACGCAGTCGCCGGTGGGACCGAGCTGCTGCAGGCGTGCGACGTGCGGGTCGCGGCGGAAGGATCGACGTTCGGTCTTGCTGAAGTGAAGCGCGGCCTGTTCCCGATCGCCGGGTCCAGCGTGCGCTTGCCGCGCCAGATCCCCTATGCGTGGGCGATGGATATCCTGCTGACCGGAGACTTCGTGGACGCAGAGACCGCGCTGCGGATCGGGCTCGTCTCGCGGCTGGCGCCGAAGGGCGGCGCGCTCGACAAGGCGATGGAGGTCGCAGATACGATCGCTTCGAACGGACCGCTGTCGGTGCGCGCGATCAAACGGTCGGTGTACGAGACGCTTGCGCTCCCGGAAACCGAGGCGCTGAAACTGGAGCTCGAGATCGGCCTGCCGATCTTCGGCACCAAGGATGCTCGCGAGGGTCCGAAGGCGTTCGCCGAGAAGCGCAAGCCGAACTTCACGGGGGAGTAGCGTGGCACTCACATTGGGGCTCGGCGGCGCGATCATGCCGCCGGTCGAGTCGGTTATCAAAGCCGCACAGCGGGCCGAGTCCAAGGGCTACGACGCGCTGTGGTGGCCGGATCATTGGATGGGATGGCACCCCGAGTCGATCTGGACCCCCGACGTCGCCGCGATCGCGAACTGGGTGCCGAACCCACACGTCTTCCTGGATCCGATCGTGACCATGTCGGCCGTCGCGGTGCACACCCAGCGCGTGCGCCTGGGCACGGCGGTGACCGAACCGTTGCGGCGTCACCCATCGCTGCTCGCGCACGAGTGGATCTCGATGGATCACATCAGCAAAGGGCGCATGATCCTCGGGATCGGCGCCGGCGAGGCCGAGAACAACGAGCCGTACGGCATCGACTTCTCCAAGCAGGTGTCCAAGCTCTCAGAAGCGCTCGAGATCATCCGGCTGCTGTGGTCGACGACCGAGAAAGTGGACTACGACGGGGAGTTCTGGACGCTGCGGGACGCGGTGTGCGGGCTGGCCCCGTTCGGTCCGAAGCCGCCGCCGATCTGGCTCGGCGCGCTCGGCCCGAAGATGCTCGACATCTGCGGACGGCTGGCCGACGGGTGGATGCCGGTGGTGATGATGCCGCCCGACGAGTGGGCGGCGCGATGGGAGACCGTGCGAGCGTCGGCCGCGAAGGCGGGCAGGAACCCCGACGAGATGGAGTCGTCGGTGTACGCGTTGTGCGTCGTCGCCGAGACGCACGAAGAGGCGCACCGCATCCTCTACGAACCGATCCCGCGCGGATACGCACTCGTCGCGTCCAACGAGCAGTTCGAACGGGAAGGATCCGAGCACCCGTGGGGCAAGGACTTCTACGGAATCCGCGACTACATCCCATCGCGGATCTCTCGCGAGGAAGGTCTGCGCGCGCTCGACGCGATCCCGTTCGAGGTGGCGCACGCACTCACCGCCCACGGCACGCCCGATGAGTTCGTCGAGCTCGCGCGTACCTACGAGAAGCTCGGCGCGCACCACCTCATCCTGCAGAACCTGACGCCGCTGGGCGACCCGACGAAGACCCGCGACAGCTTCCGCCTGCTCGACGAGACCGCGCAGATGCTCCTCGCCTGATGGATCTCTCCTACACCGCGGAGCAGGACGCGTTCCGGCGTGAGGTGCGCGCGTGGCTCGCCGGAAACGTCTCGCGCGGTCTGCCATCGGCCGGCACGGAGGACGGGTTCCAGGCGCACCGGGCGTGGGAGAGGAAACTGTTCGACGCGGGGTTCGGCGCGCTCGCGTGGCCGGTGGAGTACGGCGGACGCGGCGCAGACGTGGTGATGCGCGCCATCTTCGAAGAGGAATACGTCCTCGCCGATGGGCCGGAGCGCATCACCGTGATCGGGCACAACCTGATGGGTCCGACGTTGATGACCTTCGGCACCGACGACCAGAAACGGCAGTGGCTGCCCGGCATCTTGAGTACCGAGGCCATCTGGTCGCAGGGCTTCAGCGAACCCAACGCCGGCAGTGACCTCGCGGCGATCGCGACGCGCGCGGTGCGCGACGGCGACGATCTGGTGGTGAACGGGCAGAAGATCTGGACCTCTTACGGGGCGCACGCCGATTGGATCTTCGCACTCGTGCGGACCGACCCCGATGCACAGCGCCACCGCGGCATCACGTTCCTCGCGATCGACATGCGCGCGCCCGGCGTCGAGGCGCGCCCCATCGTGCAGCTGGACGGGTTCGCAGGTTTCGCGGAAGTGTTCTTCACCGACGTGCGCGTTCCCGTCGCCAACGTCATCGGCGCCGTCGACGACGGGTGGTCGGTCGCGATGGCGACGCTCGGGTTCGAGCGCGACGCGCCTGCTGCGACGGCGGCGCGGTACCTGCGCGAGGTCGCCGAGCTTGCCGACGGCGCGCCGGACTGGGCGCGCGACCGCATCGGATCCCTGTACGCCCGCGCGCTCGCGTACCGAGCGTGGACGCTGCGCACGCTGGCGCGCCTGTCTCGGGGCGAGTCGATCGGCCATGAAGCCTCGATGACCAAGGTGGCGTGGTCCGAGCTCGAGCGGGACATCTACACGCTCGCGCGAGAGATCGGCCCCGTCGATCCTTCGAAGTATTGGTTCGCGCGCGCGGCGACGATCTACGCGGGCACAAGCGAGATCCAACGCAACATCATCTCCGAGCGACTCCTGGGGCTCCCACGATGAACGTGGAGTTCTCCGACGAGCAACTCGCGCTACGCGATCTCGCGCGTGACCTCTTCCAGCGAGAGAACCCGCCGAGTCGTGTCCGTGCGATCCTCGACGGAGCCGACGCGGATGACAAGCTCTGGCGGACCTTGGAGGAGGTAGGGCTCCTCGATGAGATGTCGCTCGAGGACGTCGTGCTCGTGCTCGAGGAGGCCGGGCGCGCGGCACTTCCGGAGCCGCTCGCCGAGCACCACGGAGGCGATCAGCCCGCCGCAGCGCACGCAGCGGTCCTCAACGGCGTGTCCGCGCGTGTGCTCGAGATGACGACCTCGTACGTGAAGGAGCGCAAGCAGTTCGGCAAACCGATCGGCTCGTTCCAGGCCGTGAAGCACAAGCTGGCGAGCGTGCTCATCGCCCTGGAGCAGGCGCGCGCCGCCTCGCATCATGCCGCCTACGCCGTTGCGCGATCGCTGCCCGACGCTCACGTGTCCGGCAGCGCTGCGGTGGTGTCTGCGCACGAGGCCCACATGCTCGCCAACACCGAAGCGCTGCAATGTCACGGCGGGATCGGATTCACGTGGGAGCACGACCTCCACTTGTGGCTCAAGTACGGACTGAGTGTCGCCGACCGCCTCGACGCCCCGGCGCACCGGGCGCGCCTTGCCGAGGCTGCGATCTCAGCTGCTCGTGAGGCGCGCTAGCAGCCCATCACTTTGCGCATCGCGACACAGAACTCGTCCCAGCGCTGGACATCGACCAAGCCGGCGAGCGCGACCAGCTCTTCGACCTTGACTAGATGAGCGTTGTCGAGGCTTGCGACCGATCCCGGCTTGACACCTTCCTGCTTGCCGAGCGGAACCTCCGTTGGGATGCCTCGTGCAGTGGTGGTCACCGGCGCCACCAAGACCCGGCTGAGGTGAGGGGCGGCGCGCGCCCGGGTGAGTACGACGACGGGCCGCACCTTGTCGAGGTCGGCCCACCAGACCTGTCCGTGACCAAGTCCCCTCATCGACGTTTGCGCTTGGCACGGGCCCGCGCAAGCACCTCCTTCGGAACGGCGCCGTCGTAGGGCAACGGTGGCCCCATCGATACGGTTCCCGCGAGATCCGGGTCGTCAGCGTAAGGCTCCGCCAACAGAGCCCGGACCTCCGCCGCGCCCTCCAGCTCGTCGATCAACGCCTGCAGTGCTCGGTCGATCAAGCGAGCATCGGGCTCATCGAGCAGTTTCCGGCAGGTCGTCAGGCGCTGCTCGTCCACCGTTGTTGATATGCGCACGCGGCTCATGGCATAAGTATGCCACATCACATGGCATACCGAGTGACGACCGCGGAGTGACGACTGGCGATAGCCTGCTCCACGGTATGAAGCCACCGCCACCGCACGCACTGCTCGCAGGTAAACGCGTCCTGGTCACCGCGTCGGCCGGAGCCGGGATCGGGCTCGCGACCGCGCGCCGGTGCGCCGAGGAGGGCGCGACCGTCGTCATCTCCGACAAGCACGAACGCCGGCTCGCCGAAACCGCCGACGCGTGGGACGTTGGACCCAAGCCGCTCGCGATCCCGTGCGATGTGACGCAAGAGGCCGACATCCAGCAGTTGTTCGAGCGTGCGATCGCGGAGGTCGGCGCGCTCGACGTCGTCGTCTCCAACGCAGGCCTCGGCGGGACGGCGAACCTCATCGACATGACCGACGAGCAGTGGACCGCAGTGCTGGAC
>JBKJXT010000292.1:0-4614 GCA_046716205.1 Actinomycetota bacterium | reverse complement strand
CGCTCGGGGGCCGACAGGAGGTCGTGGCTCCAGTCCAAAGCGGCCAACAAGGTCTGGTGGCGGGCCCTGCCGTTGCGGGCGCCCCTGCTCAGCAGGGTGAACCGATCGTCGAGGCGCTGCGCGATCTCAAGCGGCGTGAGCGCCTCCACGCGTGCGGCGGCGAGCTCGATCGCGAGCGGGATGCCGTCGAGTCGCGCGCAGCTCTGCGCGATAGCCGCGGCTTCCTGATCGGTGACGGCGAAGTCGGCGCGACGCTCGCGGGCGCGCTCCACGAAGAGCTTGAACGCTTCGAACCCGGAGAGCTCCTCCAGATCGGGTAGATTGTTCGGGTCGGGAACCGACAGCGAGGGCACCTTCCACGCGATCTCGGACGGGATCCCGAGCCCCTCGCGGCTGGTTGCGAGCACGAAGACGTTCGGGCAGGCGCGCAGGATCTCCTCGATGAACCCGGCCGCGGCTGCCACGAGGTGCTCGCAGTTGTCGAACAGCAGCAACGCGTGGCGCGGCTCGAGATGAGTGAGCACGCGCTGGCGCAGCTGCGGGCCCGCGCCGTCGGGGTCGTCCATGCGGGCACGCTCGCTGATGCCGAGCGCGGTCGCGACCACGTCGGCAACCAGGGCGCCGTCGGTCACCGGCGCGAGATCGCAGAACCACACACCGTCGGCGTACGCGCCGATGAGCTCGTCGGCGACCTCCAGCGCCAGGCGCGTCTTGCCGCACCCCGCCGCACCGTGCAGCGTAACCAGGCGCGCGTCGGTGACAAGCTTCTTGAGATCGTGCACCTCCGACTCGCGGCCGATGAAGCTCGAGAGCTCGCCGGGGAGGTTGTTACGACGCTCGTCCAGCGACAGCAGCGCCCCGAAGTCGTCGGGAAGATCGGGGTGGCACAGCTGGAAGATCCGCTCGGCCTCGGCGACGTCGCGCAGCCGGTGCGCGCCCAGATCGCGCAGCGTCATGCCGCGCGGAAGGTCCTGCACGATCTCCTCGGTCGCCCGCGAGACCAGCGTCTGGCCCCCGTTGGCGATCCCGCGGATCCGCGCACAGCGGTTGACGGCGGCTCCGTAGTAATCGCCGGCGCGCAGATCGGCCTCGCCGGTGTGGATGCCGATGCGTACCTTGATCCGACGAGGGATCGGCCAGGCTTCGTCCTGCAGCTGCAGCTGGATCTGTAACGCCGCCGCGACGGCATCGGAGGCGCGGTGGAACACGCAGAAGCGCGAGTCTCCTTCGCCGCGGGGGCGCACGATCGCGCCGTCGCTGGCCTTCGCCGCCGCCTCGATGATGTCGTCGTGGCGGATCAGGACCGCGTTGGCCGCTGCGGGGAACTCCTCCCACAGCTTGGTCGAACCTTCGACGTCGGTGAACAGGAAGGTGACGGTGCCGGTGGGGAGCCCGGTCATCGCACGCCGCTACGGATGGCTCACGCGGTCGCGGACTTGTCTGCGCCGCGGATGCGAGCGCACAGATCCGCGAGCACCTTGCGCGTGATCGGCCACGACTCCTGCAACAACGACAGGAAGTTGGCGCGTCCGAGCCACACGGTGTGCACGGTGGTGTCAGCACGAACCGTCGCGGCGCGCGGGGAGTCGTCGATCAGCGACATCTCGCCGAAGTAGTCGCCGGGGCCGACCGAGCGCTTGGTCTTGCCGTTCACGATGATCCGCGCGCGGCCCTCGGTGATGATGTACATGCGCCCGCCCTTGTCGTCCGCGGTCACGATGTCTTCTCCGGCGTTGAACCACTCCTCCTTCAGATGGGAGGCGACAGAGCGGACCTCGGACTTCGAGAGTCCTGCGAACAGAGGAACGGAGGCGAGCATCTCTTTGGCCATCGGTATGGGTCCCCCTCGGTCGGATCGGCGGTCGTGCCGCGGCGCGAGATTCTACCGCGCCGCGGCGCGCAGGCCTCAGAGGGTGAGGCGCTCGGACAGGTAGGAGACGACCTCGGCGATCGGGAGGCGGTCCTGGGCCATCGTGTCGCGGTCGCGCACGGTGACGGCCTGGTCCTCCAGGCTGTCGAAGTCCACCGTGATGCAGTACGGGGTGCCGATCTCGTCCTGGCGCCGGTAGCGGCGGCCGATCGCGCCGGCATCGTCGTAGTCGATCATCCAGTGCTCGCGCAGCGTGGCGGCGAGCTCCTGCGCGGTCGGGACGAGCTTCTCGTTGCGGCTCAGCGGCAGGACCGCCGCCTTACGCGGCGCAAGGGCGGGGTGCAGCTTCAGCACCGAGCGCTTCTCGACCTCGCCTTTGGCCGTTCGGGCCTCGTCCTCGGAATAGGCGTCGATGAGGAAGGCAAGGGTCGCGCGGTCCGCGCCGGCCGCCGGCTCGATGACGTAGGGGATGAAGCGCTCGTTGCGCTCCTGGTCGAAGTAGGTGAGGTCCTCACCCGAGAACTTCTGGTGCTGGGTGAGGTCGAAGTCCGTGCGGCTGGCGATGCCTTCGAGCTCGCCCCACTCCGTCCAGGGGAACGCGTACTCGATGTCCACGGTACGGTTGGAGTAGTGCGACAACTCGTCGGGGTCGTGCTCGCGCAACCGGATGCTCTCGTCGCGGATGCCGTAGGTGCGGTACCAGCATAGGCGCTCGTCGATCCAGTACTGCATCCACTTCTAGGCGGAGTCGGGCTCGACGAAGAACTCCATCTCCATCTGCTCGAACTCGCGCGTGCGGTAGACGAAGTTCCCCGGCGTGATCTCGTTGCGGAAGGACTTGCCGATCTGCGCGATCCCGAAGGGGAGCTTCTTGCGCGTGGTCGTCTGCACGTTCTTGAAGTTCACGAAGATGCCCTGCGCGGTCTCGGGCCGCAGCCACACCGCCGCCGTTGCGTCCTCGACCGGGCCCATGTAGGTCTTGAACATCAGGTTGAAGTTGCGTGGGTCGTTGAACTTCTTCTGACCGCAGTTCGGACACGCGCCCGATTCCGGAAGGTGGTCGGCCCGGAACCGCTGGTGGCAGTTGAGGCATTCGACGAGCGGGTCACTGAAGGTCTCGACGTGGCCGGAGGCTTCCCACGTCTTGGGCGCCATGAGGATCGCAGCGTCGATGCCGACGATGTCCTCGCGCAGCTGCACCATGTGGCGCCACCACGCGTTCTTGACGTTGCGCTTGAGCTCGACACCCAGGGGGCCATAGTCCCAGGTGGAGCGCAGGCCGCCGTAGATCTCCGAGGACGGGAAGATGAATCCCCTGCGTTTGCAGAGGTTGACGATGGTATCCAGGGAGTCGACCGGCATAGGCGCGCATCATAGCGGCCACGCGGAGCGCCCTCGCGGGGTTGTTCCGGAGACGCCGGGCCGGGACTCGGCGCGCGACGGCGGTGCTACATTCCGGCCATGCCGTTCGGCCGAACCCTCGTCTACCGCACCTACGAGCGACGGCTCGACCACATGGTGCGCGCCGGCGGGTTGTTGCCCCAGCACGTCGGGGTGATCGTCGACGGGAACCGGCGGTGGGCGCGCGAGATGGGCTACGCGGACACCGCGGAGGGCTACCGCCGAGGGTCGGCCAAGATCGGCGAGCTCCTGGACTGGTGCGCGGACCTCGGGATCCCCGTCGTGACACTGTGGTTGCTGTCGACCGAGAACCTCGCTCGGGACCCCGAAGAGATCGGGCCGCTGCTGGAGGTGATCGAAGAAACCGTGGAGCGCCTCAGCCGCGACACGAACTGGCGCATCCGCGCCGTCGGCGCGCTCGAGCTGCTGCCGGACCGCACGCGCGCGCGCCTGGAGGTGACCAGCGAACGCACGCTGGGCGGTGACGGCCCGTTGCTGAACGTGGCGGTGGGCTACGGTGGACGCCAGGAGATCGCCGACGCCACCAAGCGGCTGCTGGAGACCTACGCGTCAGAAGGCATCGACCTGGGCGAGGCGGCCAAGCGCGTCACGCCCGACGAGATCGCCCGCCACCTCTACACCGCGGGGATCCCCGACCCAGACCTGATCATCCGCACAAGCGGCGAGGTGCGCCTGAGCGGTTTCCTGCTGTGGCAGAGCGCCCATTCCGAGTACTACTTCTGCGACCCGTACTGGCCAGACTTCCGCCGGATCGACTTCCTGCGCGCCGTGCGCGCCTACCAGCAGCGTCACCGTCGCTTCGGTCGCTAACGCAACGCGGGGCGGGGTTTTCGGGGGTTCCCACAAGGCCCATCGGCAGGAGCCGGCGGCCTTGGCATCGAACCCTGGAGGGACGGATCTTCACGAAAGGACCCCCTCCCATGCGCGTCCGCTCCTTCTTGCTCCTCGCCGCCGTCGTGGCCACGATCGCGCCCGTCGCGAAGGCCGCGCCCGGCCCGTCGGTCGCCCAGGACCGCTCGGTCGACCCGGTCGTGCTCACCGGCAACATGTTGCCGAGCTGGTCGGCGGGTCCGGACCCGACGTTCCGGGAGCCGGAGTTGCCGCACAGCTACAGCACCGAGGACATCGAGCAGTACCTGCCCGAGCAGCTGCAGAGCGACTGCTACGAGCCCGAGAAGAAGCCGAACCCCTACGACCCCGAGGACAACGGCGACCACAACTGCTACCAGTCCTCGCGGCTGCCGCATAACCCGCTCGAAGGCGCGCCGATCGACCGTCTGCTGGGCTACCGGTGGACCGGCGCGGGGTTCGTGCAGATCCGC